>JAEWEH010000123.1 GCA_023389535.1 Pseudomonadota bacterium | reverse complement strand
ACTTCACCCTCGACCTGTGCGGGCACACCCGGCCGCAAGTCCGAAATGGCGGCTATACGTGTTTCGTCTTCGTAGCGCAGAGGCAGGTGGACGACGAAATCGGACGGCTCGCGCAAGCCGAGATGCAGCAGTTTGCGTTCGGTCAGCGACATCGGTCGCGCCGGCGGCGCGGCAGCAACGCCGCGCACACTTGTGGCGTTCGCCATGGAAACAGCCGCCAATCGGCGATCAAGCGATCAAACGACGATAATGGCTTCGACTTCGAACTGGGCGCCCTTGGGCAGGCTGGCCACCCCGATGGTGGAACGAGCCGGAAAGGGTTGCGGGATGATGTCGGCCATGATGGCGTTGGCGCTGGCGAATTTACTGAGATCTGTGAGGAACAGAGTCAGCTTTACGATGCTTTCCAGGCTGCCGCCCGCCGCTTCGATGACCGCCTGCATATTGGCGAACGACTGGCGCACTTGGCCCTCGAAATTCTCGGAAACCAGTTCCCCGGTGCCAGGTTCCAGGCCAATCTGGCCGGAAAGATAGACGGTTTTGCCGGGACCGCCGGCAACTGCCTGGGAATAAGGGCCGACGGCGGCGGGCGCCGCGTCGGTATGGATGATTTCTTTAGCCATGAACGTTCTCTGTAATAGTTTAAGCAACTATCAGAGTTTAATCATCTATAGCTAAAATTAAAAGCCCCGCCCCTACTTATCGACAAATGCGCGTTCAATCACGTAGTCGCCCGGCTGGCCGACGCCCGCAGACACGACAAAACCGCGTGCGTTCAGCATGGCGCTGATATCGGCCAGCATGTGGGGGCTGCCGCACAGCATGGCGCGGTCGACTGCCGGGTCCAGCGGCGGCAGGCCGGTATTTTCGAAGAGCTTGCCGCTTTCCACGACGTGGGTGATGCGCCCCTGATTGCGGAAGGGTTCACGGGTCACGGTTGGGTAGTAAATCAGCTTGTCGCGCACCACGTCGCCAAAATACTCGTTATTGGGCAGCCCCGTCTCGATGAAATCGGAGTAAGCCAGTTCGCTTTTGAAGCGCACGCCATGGACCAACACGACTTTTTCGAAACGTTCGTAAATGTCCGGGTCTTTGATGATGCTCATGAACGGCGCAAGGCCAGTGCCCGTGGCAAACAAATACAATCGCTTGCCCGGCTTGAGGTCGTCGATGACCAGCGTGCCCACCGGTTTCTTGCTGACGAGCACGGCATCCCCTTCCTTCAGGTGCTGCAGGCGCGAAGTCAACGGGCCATCGGGCACCTTGATGCTGAGGAATTCAAGGTTTTCTTCGTAGTTGGCGCTGGCAATGCTGTAAGCACGCATCAATGGTTTGCCATCGACCTCGAGGCCGAGCATGACAAAGTGGCCATTGTGAAAGCGCAGGCCCGGATCGCGCGTAGTGGTGAAAGAAAACAGGGTGTCGTTCCAGTGGCGGACACTAAGAACTTGTTCGGTATTAAAAGCGGCCATGTGATGTTCAGGTATAGCAGTAATCGGGGATTTTAGGCGAATCCCAAAATCGTTGCTCGGTATGCATTCCGGAATAGTACGGCTTGGCGGCTGCAATCCCAAGATTGATCAGGCCATAAATGCACGATGTTTAATATGAATCAAGTATGGACCACAAAGGCAGCGGTTTTCTCGCGGGAAAGCGACCAGCGTGTTGAATAATCCCGGCCAGTCTGCTATCTTTCCGATATCCATATGAGAATCATTTCGATTAAGCCAATTCTAGGCAAAATATTCTCATTTGTCCTTCTTTTCCTATCTTCTTTCCTTTATCTGGAGACAGTTGATGAGCCCAAATCGGGATCTGCGACCTATGCTTAGGTCTTTAATGCTTGCCGGCATGACCGCCTTGATGACGCTGCCCGCGGCCGCCTCGGCTTCGGAGGTCAGTTTGTACACCACTCGCGAACCCAAGCTCATTCAACCCCTGCTGGACGAATTCACCAAAGATACTGGTGTCAAGGTCAATACCGTATTCGTGAAGGACGGACTGATCGAACGTGTCAAGGCGGAAGGCGACAAATCACCGGCGGATGTGCTGATGACTGTGGATATCGGCAATCTGCTCGACCTGGTCGAGGCCGGCATCACCCAGCCCATCGACTCCAAAACCCTGCAGGACGCCATTCCGGCCAACCTGCGCGGCGCGGACAAGCAGTGGTATACCCTGTCGTTGCGCGACCGCGTCGCCTATGTCGCCAAAGACCTCGACATCAATGCCATTACTTACGAAGACTTTGCCGACCCCAAATGGAAGGGCAAGGTCTGCATCCGGTCCGGGCAGCATCCCTATAACACCGCGCTGATCGCCGCCATGATCGCCCATAACGGCGTAGAGGCCACGGAAACATGGTTGCGCAAGGTGAAGGAGAATCTTGGCCGCAAAGCAGCCGGCGGCGATCGCGATGTTGCGCGCGATATTCTCGGCGGGATTTGCGATATCGGCATTGCCAATGCTTATTATGTGGGCCGCATGAAAAATGCCGAACCCGGCACGGACGCGCGCAAATGGGGTGATGCCATCAAGGTTGTGCGCCCCACGTTCGCCAGCGACAAGAGCCGTGGCACCCATGTTAATATTTCCGGCGCTTCAGTAGCCAAGCATGCCCCCAACAAGGACAACGCGGTCAAGCTGCTCGAATATCTGGTGTCGGACAAGGCTCAAGGCATGTATGCCAATGCCAACTACGAATATCCGATCAAACAGGGCATAACGCTTGATCCCGTGGTAGCCAGCTTCGGGACGCTTACTGTCGACCCGCTGCCGCTTACTGAAATCGCCAAACATCGCAAACAGGCAAGCGAACTGGTGGACAAAGTTGGGTTCAATAACTGACAGCCTCGCACCTGCAAGAAGAACGCGGGCCGCAAGGCCCGTGTTTCATCTTTTTTTTCAGGCGTTTTCTCTGTTGCGTCCACAACCCTATCTTTCGTATAAGTCAGGTCTGGGGTGGCGCGTCGCCGCACTGATGATAGCCTTGGCAGTGCTGGCGCCGGTTGTGGCGCTGGGCTGGTTTTCCATGCAGGGGTCGCTGGATCACTGGTCCCATCTGCTGGATTTTGTCTTGCCAGTGGCCTTTCGCAATACCGCGCTACTGCTGATGGGCGTCGGTGTGCTGGTCACCAGCCTGGGCGTAGGCAGCGCCTGGCTCATCACGGCCTACGATTTTCCCTGCCGCCGGCTGCTTTCCTGGGCGCTGCTGCTGCCGCTGGCCGTACCGACCTATATCGTCGCCTTCGCCTATTTGGATATCCTGCATCCCATAGGCCCCGTGCAGACCTTGCTGCGCGACATCCTGGGTTACGACAGCCCGCGGCAGTTCCGGCTTCCGGACCTGCGTTCGCTACCCGGGGCCATCTTTCTTCTAGGCTTCGTCCTATACCCTTATGTCTATCTGAGCACACGCGTGATGTTCGCCACGCAGGCAGCCAGCCTGCTGGAGGCAGCGCGAGTGCTCGGCGCCAGCGGCCGCAGCGCATTTTTCCGTGTCGCCCTGCCCCTGGCGCGTCCTGCGATTGCCGTCGGCGTCAGCTTGGCGCTGCTCGAAACACTGAACGATATCGGCGCCTCGGAATTCCTGGGCGTTCAGACGCTTACTGTCTCCATCTACACGACCTGGGTCACGCGCTCGGACTTGGCGGGGGCTGCACAGATTGCGCTGACCATGCTCGCCATCGTGGCTGCGCTGATCCTGCTGGAGCGCCATGGCCGCCGCCACCAACGCTATGCCGGCGGGCAACGGTCGCGCGCATTACAGCCGCGACGCCTGAAAGGGTCTGCCGCCGCCATTGCGCTTACGCTGGGATGGCTGCCCATCATTATCGGCTTTATCGCTCCCGCGCTGTACTTGCTCAACGAAACGGTCAAGCACTTCCATTCTGTCGGCGCCGTATCCGATCAGTTGCTCCTGAGCGGCTACAACACCGTGAAGATCGCCCTCATCGCCACCGCCGTGACATTGGTCTGCGGGCTGACAGTTGCCTGGGCGGCCCGTACGCTGCGCGCCGGCCATCAAGCCAAGCTGCCGCGGTTCAGCGCGCGCGTCGCCACGTCCGGCTATGCCATTCCGGGCACCGTGCTCGCCATAGGCCTGCTTAGTCCCATCATGTTGGTGGATGGCGCCGCGTCATGGCTATGGCAAGCCCTGGGCCAGCCCGACCCCGGCCTGCTGTTGATGGGAACCAGCACTGCGCTGGTCTGCGCTTACGTGATCCGTTTCCTGGCCATCTCCATAGGCGGCATAGAAGCCGGGCTGGCGCGTATTTCACCCTCTATCGAACAAGTATCCCGGCTGCTCGGCGAAAGCCCTACGGGCACATTGCGGCGCGTCCATTTGCCGCTGCTCAGGCCCGCGCTGGGCGCCGCCGCCCTGCTGGTGTTCGTGGACACCATGAAGGAACTGCCGGCCACTTTGCTGCTGCGTCCGGTCAACTTCGACACCCTGGCAACCTGGCTTTACGCGGAAGCGGCGCGCGGCACTTACGAAGAAGGCGCCGTCGCGGCCTTGGCCATCGTGGTGGCCGGACTGCTGCCCGTCATCCTGCTGGCGCGTGCACAGCTCAAGCCTACACATTGAGGCCAGGCGTTATCAAAGCTCGTACAGACCATGTCATCAGAACTGCTTAAGCTCGATTGTGTTTCCCTGGCCTACGATACGGCGGAAGGCCTGTTGCCGGTGGTCCAGGATCTTTCCCTTTGCCTGGAGAAAGGCAATATAGGTTGCCTCCTGGGGGCGTCAGGCTGCGGCAAGACGACCGTGCTGCGGGCGATTGCAGGTTTTGAACCGTTGCGCGGCGGCCTGATTTCCTTGGGCGACACCGTGCTTTCCACCGTTGGCAGCCAGATAGAACCGGAGCATCGCCACGTGGGCATGATGTTCCAGGACTACGCCCTGTTCCCGCATCTTAGCGTCGAAAAAAATGTCGCATTCGGCTTGCGCCGCTGGGACAAGATGAAGCGCCATCGTCGAGTACAGGAACTCCTGGCATTGACGGGACTGGAAAGTTCGGGCCGGCGCTATCCCCACGAGTTGTCCGGCGGACAGCAACAGCGTGTCGCCCTGGCGCGCGCGCTTGCACCCGAGCCCGAGCTCCTGCTGCTTGACGAGCCCTTTTCCAACCTGGATGTCGACACACGCGAGCGCCTGGCGTTCGAGGTGCGTGATATTTTGAAGAAAACCGGCCATACAGCGATCCTGGTCACCCATAATCAGGCCGAAGCTTTCGCAATTGCCGATCGCATAGGCGTCATGCAACATGGCAGGATAGTCCAATGGGATACGCCTTACGGTCTGCACAGTGAACCGGCCAGCGATTTCGTGGCCGACTTCATCAAGCGCGAGGCGTTGATGGCGCAGCGCGCCCAAGCCTACCTGCGGGGCGAGGCCAGTTGAATCCGACGCCGGGCTGCACCGGGCCACTCGTGATTTCCAACCGAAGCCGCTATTGGCGCAGAGCGCTTCAAAACTGATACGTATAGGTCAGCTGCAGCACATCCAGCCCCGGGTTCGGTTTCTTGATGCCGGCATTGGAAAAGTGAGAATAACGCAGGCCGATGCGGTGCGCATCGGCGATGACAGTACCCACACCTATATGGTTGCCGAACTGGTAGGCCGTGCTCAAATCGCGGTCGGCAAAATGCGTACGGCTGAGTACCGTGGCCCCGACGCCTATCTCCGCATAAAAGTAATCGCTAGGCCACCAACGCAGCATCGGTATCGCACTCAATTGCCACATCGAATCCGGACTGCCATGCCGCGCTTCCCAATACGAAACGCCCAACTCGGCGCCCAAGTCCAGCCGGCCCCAGCCGTCTTGCGACTGATAGCTCCACCAAGTCGGCGTTTCGTAAATGAGTGCGAGTTTTCGATAATCGCTGTTATAGCCCGCGCGCAAGCCTAATCCCCCGGCGTGGCCGTCAACATGATCACCGCCGAAACTTGGCGTCTGCACCGGTTGCGCCTGGACTGCCGCTGCAGCGCACGCGAGCGCCATCGCTATCAAGCATCCGCAGAATTTTTTCGGTATCGGTGAAAAACGGCAACTTGAACGCATGGGATTTCCTTGGAGTTGGACGCCACCGCCAAAAGCAAGCGCCGTGCCCGGGCGGCACTTCGCGTCCTGATGGCACAACATCATGCTTATGCGAACACCCTGCTAACATCAACAGGCCATAGGACTGTCAACGTTTCCCGACTTCATTCAAATCCAGTTCGGCACATTTTCGCGTCAGAGTATTGCGGCCTATACCAAGGCGCTCAGCGGCCTCCGCGCGCCTGCCGCGGCTATGGTCCAGCGCGGCTTCCAGCAACGTACGCTCAAAGTCCCGGACCAAGGTCGCCATGATGGCGGGCTCGTTGCGCGCCAGGCGCTCGTGCGCCTCCTGGGCCAGTAAATGCATCCATGATGCCTGAAGCGGTTGCTTGAGGGAATCGGGAACCAATAAGCCATAGGGCGGTGTCGGCGAGGAGGCTGATTCCAGAGCCGATGCACTGAGAGGAAGGCTCGCCGTGTTGTCCCGCAGCCGTTCGGTTCCGGCGTGCAGCAGCTCCGGAGGCAAATCCTTGCTTTCGATAAGCTGGCTGGAGGACATGACCGTCATCCATTGGCAGAAATTTTCCAGCTGGCGAATATTGCCCGGGTATTCGAAAGCGGCCAGCAACTGCATGGCGTCGGGCGTTAATTGACGCACCGGCACGCCCAGTTCATCGGCGCTGTTCTTCATGAACAGGCGCACCAGGGCGGGAATGTCTTCCTTGCGCTCGCGCAGGGGCGGCAGACGCAAGCGGATGACGTTCAGCCGGTGGTACAAGTCTTCGCGAAACTTGCCTTCGGCAACGCGCTGCTCCAGCGGCTGGTGGGTCGCGGCGACTATGCGTACATCGGCACGGATGGGCTGCGAACCCCCGACCCGATAAAAGCTCCCTTCAGCCAATACGCGCAACAGGCGTGTCTGCAGTTCAAAGGGCATGTCGCCGATTTCATCCAGAAACAGAGTGCCCCGGCTGGCTTCCTCGAAACGGCCGCGGCGCTGTTGCGTGGCGCCAGTAAAGGCGCCGCGCTCGTGGCCAAACAGTTCTGCTTCCAGCAGATCCTTCGGGATGGCAGCGGCATTGACCGCCACAAAAGGCCCTTGTGCCCGGTTGCTGTGCTGATGCAAGGCGCGCGCAATAAGCTCCTTGCCGGTGCCGGATTCGCCCGTGATCAGCACTGTGACATTGGATGCGGCGAGCCGCCCTATCGCCCGAAAGACTTCTTGCATCGCGGGTGACGACGATTGCGCCATGATCCGGCCGGAGCCCGCGGTGGCGCCGCCGTCGTCAACGTCGCGGATGGCTCCCGTTTCCGTGTTGATGGCACGCTGTATCAACGCGACGGCAGTGTTGACGTCGAACGGCTTGGGCAGATAATCGAAAGCGCCTTTCTGAAAAGCTGCAACGGTACTGTTCAAGTCCGTGTACGCGGTCATCACGATCACGGGCAATTGAGGGTGGCGCTGTTTGACTTGCTGCAACAGGCTCAGGCCGTCCTGCCCCGGCATGCGCACATCGGTGACCAGCGCGCATGGCATGGAGTGTTCGAAGGCCTCCAGGACCGCCGCGGCACTGGCAAAGCTTTGAGCAGGCACAGCTACTTTGGCAAGGGCCTTTTCCAGCACCCACCTTATGCTTTGATCGTCATCGACTATCCATACCGGTTTCATGATGGCTCCAGGGGCAGGACCATGCGGAATTCCGTGTGCCCTGGGCAGGAATCAAACTCCACGATGCCACCGTGCTGTTGTACGAATTCTTGCGCCAGGCTCAGGCCCAATCCGGTACCGGTCGCCCTGCCGGTGACCAAGGGATGGAACAGCTTGTCTCGCAGCGCGTCGGGTACGCCGGGCCCGTTGTCGATTACCGAGACGACGGCGCCGAGCTTGGCCTGATGAGCGGCCAATAACAATTGCCTGCCTATGCGCGTGCGCAGTATCAGGCGCATGGACTCTCGCGGCGGCGCTTCGGTCAAAGCCTGGGC
>JAEWEH010000051.1 GCA_023389535.1 Pseudomonadota bacterium | reverse complement strand
GTCGGAAAGCGTTCACGTCAAAAGCGATGAGGGATTCATCGAGCGTAAATCGGGCGGCGTTCATAGTAACCCCTTCTTTAAATGGTAAGACCATTTTAGGAGTAGTGTGTTTTATATGTCAACTATTGGCGCCGCCCTGTCTTCGACAACTTGCGGATTTATGCCGCTCGCAGCATGCGCAGTGCTGCGGCGCGCGCGCTCATACCCACTTCGATGCCTAGCGCTGCGGCCGGCCCATTCACGAACGAGATCACGCCTTCTTCGTACGTGCTCAGTGCGTCGCCGATGCGCGCGGAATCCACAGAAATCGCGGCGGCAGGAATGCCAGCCACGCGTTCCAAGTCGGCGAGCCCGCTGATTCCCGACTCCTCGAACCCGATGCCGGCGTCGTTTGCAATGATGCCTCGTGGCTTCACGCGCAGCGCATACTCGGCCATCACTTTGCCGGCGTGCGAAGCAACGCAAAATACGTCATCAGGGTGCGGATCGGTCACGCGCGATGAAGACCACACCGCATATATGCGCCCGGTGTCTTCGGCGTGAACCTCATGAATCGATTCATCGATGACGCCAGTGAAGTCAATCTTGCGCCCGCGCTCAGCAGCCAACATCAGGCGTGCGGCCGCTTCGCCGGTCTGGCCCACTTCCACGCCCAACGCCTTAGCTGTCTCATTCACGTGGCTGACCTTTGCCGTCATCAGCGTATGGCCCATCGACAAGCCCGACTCCAACGTATCGGTCGCGGCAGCCGGTACGTTGTACTGGTCGGCCAGCTTAAGCCCGCCGATCCCAGCCTCGTCTTTACCGACTCCGCCGTCATGAGCAATCCATCCCTTCACGCCGCCGCGCATTGCCATAGCCCCGGTGGGTGCGCCGGCGAACGAGGCGCCACAACAGACGTCGTCGAACCACTCATCATGTTCGAAGTAGCTGAGCGAATCAGCCACCATCACTCGCCCCGAATCGCCCCCGTCGAACCAGACGGCGGGCGCGTCGCCCTTCACTTCCTCGGTGACTGCGGTCGTCATATCACTATCGTTCATTGCTTTGCTCCTCAAGATGTGGTTTTTGAAGTGTAAAGCAAATTTGGGTAAAGGTAATACCATTCGATGTATATTCGCCTAAATCGGCGCAACTGATGTCCATGTTATAAGGGTAAGACCAATAGATTTGCGATGCAAAATTCCTGTTACGTTGTTAAACGGAGAGATAGAAGATGAAGTTGCTCACGATGATTCATGAAGGCCGGCCGTGCCCCGCAATCCGGCTGACAGACACGAAATTGCTCGACCTAACTCTCGCGTTCCGGCTGGCCGCCGAACTGGGAGTCGTCCGGGCATGGGATACGCAGGACTGCACCGATATGCTTGCGTTTCTGAATCACGAGATCAAGAGTGGGCAGCCTTACACCAGCCAGTTGTACGAAGCTGGATGTGCCGGCAAGTTGGATGACGCCATCGTGCACGCAGGCCCCTCGATCTTCATTAACCCGCTGCATGGCCAACGCAAGAACGTGTTCTGCGTGGGGCGCAACTATCTCGAACACGTTGCCGAAGGCGACCGCGTGCGAGGTGTGGAGACGTCGGTGCCCGAGCACCCCACCTTCTTCACTAAGCCGGCGACGGCGTTCACGGGGCCCGACCACATTATCTTCATTCCGAGGGAAATCTCGGAATGCATGGATTACGAAGTGGAGCTGGGTGTGGTGATCGGGAAGCCGGGCCGCGACATTCGCCCGGAAGACGCGATGGATCACGTGTTCGGCTACACCATCGTGAACGACATCAGCGCGCGCGACCTGCAGCGCAGGCACCAGCAATGGTTCAAAGGGAAGGCGCTCGACGCATCATGTCCGGTCGGACCGTGGATTGTCCACAAGGATGAGATTGCCGACCCACATGATCTTGAAATATCGCTACTGTTAAACGGCGAGGTCATGCAGAAAGCCCATACCTCGCAGATGATCTTCAAGATTCCGGAAATCATTGCAACACTTTCGGCCGGCATGACGCTCGAAACCGGCGATCTGATCGCCACGGGTACGCCGTCGGGGGTGGGCTTTGCCATGGACCCCCCACGTTACTTGGTGCAGGGTGATCGCATGCGCTGCGAGATCGAAAATATCGGGCGCATGAGCAACTTCTATCAGTTAGAGGAAGAATAACAGCCGCCACGCACGGTAAACCGGGGCCGGCTTCGGTGCCAGCTACACGCGTCGCGTCGCTACAGTGCCGCTGCACCTATGCTGCCTCGTTTAGTGGCCACGTTCGAGGGCAAGAACTGAGCTTGCCCTTGACCGACGTAGTCCTTAGTTCCAGTTATATCGTCTTGGGTTCCCAATTACGTGGCGAAAGTTCGCAATGCTGCTAGCCCGGGCTAGGGAGAATAAAGACGCCTGGAACCGAGCGTTCGCAGTACTGCCGGACATAGCCTTTAGGAACAGTGGAAACTGCGAAGACCGCGACTTTGGACGACCTCGCACAGCGCAAGAGATCCCTCAAAGCGGCTGCTGTTGGCAACATACTGGAATGGTATGACTAGCCCACTGGTTGCTTTTCCGCCAGGCGGCCTTTATCGGGAGACCATGTTCGACCGTATAGAGCGGGAACGCCGGCGCTGGTACATTGCCTTTTCCGGCAGCAGCCTTCAAAGCGTTCTGGTCGGCGTGAAGTCCGGCCTTGGGTTATCGGTGCTGCCCGTGCAAGGGACGTCGCTTGCGTGTATACGGCCGCTTCGGCATGGTGCCCGCCATGGCCATTTCCATTTACATCTGGGATAAGAGCGGCCCGGCGTTCAAACTGGCTGCGCAGATGGTGGCCGCCCTTGAGCGTCGGTAAGGCGAGGATCTGGATATCGACGGTGGATCGTAACGGCTTCAGTGCACACCCTATGAGGTGCTGGCCCACGGCAAGGCGTAGCCGGTGGTGTCGGGCCGATTTGTCGTCAGGGGTGTGAACAATCTGCTTCGGAACTCTGGCGATGGCCTATACTGTTTCACACGCAGGGGTACTCGCCGTTTACGGCGGGTTGAGAAAGGCCCTTCGTACCAGTACGGATAATGCCGATGCTGGGAGCGTGCTTGTTGTGATTGTTCGACGCCTTGGCGTCTGGTCACGATTAGTCTATTCCCTATCGGCTCCATTGTTAATTTTTTGGAGCATGTCTTGAACGCCATCCCCACCTTTACCGCAGCCAATGCCGAAGTCGACGCGGCTGCCATCACATCACTGCCTCAATCAAGAAAGGTTTACGAGCTTGGCTCGCGCCCGGATATCCGTGTGCCGTTTCGCGAGGTATCGCAAGATGACACGCCCACCATGTTCGGTGGCGAGCCAAACCCCCCGCTGACCATTTATGACACCAGCGGCCCTTACACCGACCCGTCAGTCAGCATCGATATCCGCAAGGGGTTGCCGGCGCTGCGCAGCGGATGGATAGCCGAACGCGAGGATACCGAACAGCTGGAACGCCCCAGCAGCGAGTACGGCCATGCGCGCCTGCAAGATGCGCGTCTGGACGCGTTGCGATTCGAACTGAGCCGGCCGCCGCGCCGCGCCAAAGCCGGGCGGAACATCACGCAAATGCACTATGCACGCCGCGGAATCATCACTCCGGAAATGGAGTTCATCGCCATACGCGAGAATCTGCGGCGCGAACACTATATGGAAACGCTGCGCGTCAGCGGTCCGGAAGGTGAAAGACGGGTCGCGCGCATGCTGCGCCAACACGCGGGACAATCGTTTGGCGCCGCGATTCCGACGTCGATTACACCGGAATTTGTGCGTGATGAAGTGGCGCGAGGCCGAGCCATTATTCCCGCCAACATCAATCACCCTGAAAGCGAACCTATGATCATAGGCAGGAATTTTCTGGTGAAAATCAACGCGAACATCGGCAATTCGGCGCTTGGCTCCAGCATTCAGGACGAAGTCGAGAAGATGACCTGGGCGATACGCTGGGGCGGCGATACGGTGATGGACCTGTCGACGGGCAAGAACATTCACGAGACACGTGAATGGATCATCCGCAACTCACCGGTGCCGATCGGTACGGTGCCTATCTATCAGGCCTTGGAGAAAGTGGACGGTAAGGCCGAAGAGCTGACCTGGGAGATCTTCCGCGATACCTTGGTCGAACAAGCCGAACAGGGCGTGGACTATTTCACCATTCATGCGGGCGTCCGGTTGCCTTTCATTCCGATGACCGCCGACCGCATGACGGGTATTGTCTCGCGCGGCGGCTCCATCATGGCCAAATGGTGTCTGGCCCACCACAAGGAAAGCTTCATTTACGAGCGCTTCGAAGACATCTGTGAAATCATGAAGGCTTATGACGTCAGCTTTTCACTAGGCGACGGCTTGCGTCCGGGGTCGGGCTATGATGCCAACGACGAGGCGCAGTTCGCCGAATTGAAAACACTGGGCGAGTTGACCCAGGTGGCCTGGAAGCATGATGTACAGGTTATGATCGAAGGGCCCGGCCATGTTCCCATGCACCTGATCAAGGAAAACATGGACATGCAGCTCAAGCATTGCCACGAGGCGCCTTTTTACACGCTCGGGCCGTTGGCCACGGATATCGCGCCGGGATACGACCACATCACTTCCGGCATAGGCGCGGCGCTGATCGGCTGGTACGGTACCGCCATGCTGTGCTATGTCACGCCCAAAGAGCACCTGGGACTGCCCAACAAGAAGGACGTCAAGGACGGCATCATCACGTATAAGATCGCGGCGCACGCGGCGGACTTGGCCAAGGGGCACCCGGGCGCCGCCATCCGCGACAACGCTCTGTCCAAAGCGCGTTTCGAGTTCCGTTGGGAAGACCAGTTCAACTTGGGGCTTGATCCCGATACCGCCCGAGATTTCCATGATGAGACCTTGCCCAAAGAATCCATGAAGGTGGCTCATTTCTGCTCAATGTGCGGTCCGCATTTCTGCAGCATGAAGATTACCCAAGATGTCCGGGAGTATGCCAAGCAGCAAGGCCTGCCGACGGATGAAGCCGTACAGCGCGGAATGCAGGAAAAAGCCATCGAATTCGTGAAGAAAGGAGCGCAGATCTACCATCAAGCGTAAGCGGTACGCGATCGCCGCCCGGATTGCCTCCATCCTGCCACAGGGTCGCCGGGCGGCGCCTTGTCCCCAAACGCAAAAGCTACAATACCGGCAGCTCAATTCGCCACATACACGATGCTCGACGGTCAATCCCTACTAAAGACGCTACCCCTGCAGATCGCCAGTCAGCTGGCATCTGCCATTGCCAAAGGCGAATTTGAGCCGGGCCATCGCTTTCGCGAAACCGAACTGGCCGAGCGGTTTTCGGTAAGCCGTGCCAGCATACGCGAGGCGCTACGGCTGCTGGAAATGCGAGGCATTGTCAGCATACTGCCGCAAAAGGGTGCTCGCGTTACTCAGCTTTCGTCCAAAGAACTGCATGACCTCTTCGCCATCCGCGCGTCCTTGCTCGCCACATGTTCGCGATTGGTGGCCGAACAATGCGACGATGCCAAGGCAAAGATACTGCGGTCGCGGCTTGCCGGCCTTGCTGCCACGGTCAAGGACGCCGACGAGTACATTGACCAAAGTGCGCGCCTGGTCACGCTCATCGCAGAGATGTCGGACAATCCGACGCTGGCGGGTTATGTCGCCGATCTGGCCTTGCGTATCGGCCGTTATGTACGCATGGGGCTGCTTGCGGAAGAGCGGCGGCAGCTTTCATTGGCGACATGGGGCCAGCTGATCGACGCCATCATCGAGGGCGACGCGGACGCCGCGAGCGCGCTGCATTATCGCTTGGCGCTGCAGAATCGTGACGCGGCCCTGAAAACGTTTATGTCGCAGTCGTAAGCTGAAGTAAACCCCAAGATCGTTTGAAAACCTGCGTTGTTAAATCTTTGCTGAAATGTCGACATTTAGACAAATCAGAGTTAAACTAAATTTTTATCCCATCTCGCAAAATGGAGGAGACTTTCATGGCAATAGTGAAGAAAACATTCGGAGCCGCGTTGGCCGTCAGCGCCCTGACGATGCTCCCGGTGACCGGCGTACAGGCCGAAATACCTGGCAGCGGGCCGTTGAAGGTCATCGTGCCTTTCAGCGCCGGCGCCATGATCGACAACATCGCGCGGACCTACTCTGAAAAACTGTCCGCAAGGCTGGGGCGGCCCGTCGTTGTCGAGAATCGTCCGGGGGCGGGCGGGATGGTCGGAACCCAGCGGCTGCTGTCCGAGGATCCGAAGCAGAACACCATGCTGTTCGTGTCTTCGTCCTACGCCGTGAATCCGTCGGTCCACAAGAACATGCCTTTCGATACCTTGAAGGATTTTTCCGGTGTCGCGATGATCGCCCACACGCCGATATTGATGGTCGTGAATCCGGCAGCGGGGTTTAAGTCCATCCAGGATTTCGTCGAAAAGGCCAAGAAGGAATCCAAGCCCTACACCTATGGCTCGGCCGGCGTGAATTCCGCTACCGACATGGCCGGGCGTTACTTCAGCAGTGAAAGCGGCGCTCCGCTGGAACACATTCCTTATAAAGCGGTGCATGAAGGCATGATGGAAGTCGTGGCGGGTCGCGTCGATACATCCTTCCCGGGGATTGCGCAGGCATTGCCCTATGTACAAAACAAGCAATTGCAGCCGCTTGCGATTACCAGCAAGGAGCGCTCGCCTTTGGCGCCCGATGTTCCGACCTTGGATGAAACCGTCGCGCCCGGATTCGATTACGGGATCTGGTATGGCGTGATCATGAATGCAAAAACCGAACCATCCGTGAAGCAGGCGATCGCCGAACACATCGCGGAGATCAACAAGGATCCCGAAGTCGTCAAGTGGCTCGAGACCCAAGGCCTGGCCACCCAAACCAAGACTTTGCAGGAATTCGATGACTACATTGCGTCGGAAATCTCCAAGTACGGAAAGATCCTGAACACTTCCAACTGACTTTCTAAAAGAGTAAGCAAATGACGAATTTGACTGGCGGCCAAGCAGTAGTAGAAGCATTGCGGACGCAAGGAACGGAATGCGTTATGGGCCTGATCGGCTCCGCAGGCATGGAAATCTTTGATGGCCTGCATGGCGCAAAAGACGTGCGCTTTGTCGGTGTGCGGGACGAGCGCACCGGCGTGCACATGGCAGACGGGTACGCCCGCATGACCGGAAAGCCCGGGGTGTTTCTGGCCGGCCAGAATGGGCCGGGCGCGACGAATCTGGTGACAGGGCTTGCGCAGGCGCAGGCGGCCTATTCCCCGGTCATCGCGCTGGCAGGCCTGCTTTCTTCCGCGCATATGTACCGGGATGCATTCCAGGAAGTGGACCAGAACTCGCTGTTCAAGCCGGTGACCAAGAAGGTCTACACGCTGACACAGACATCCAGAATCTCGGAGATGGTCGGAGAAGCGCAGCGCACCGCGATGGCTCCCCGCCGCGGGCCGGTCGTACTGAACCTACCGCGCGACCTGCTGGCCGATACCTTCGAAGCCCCCGATTTTCCGGCGCCTGGCCGGGCTTTTATTGCCGAGGCCTTTACTGGGCCACATGCGATGATCGAGCGCGCCGCACAGCTATTACGCCAGGCGCAGCGGCCCGTCATTATCGCGGGAGGCGGCGTGAAATCGGGTCGCCATGGCAAGGCGGTCGTTCGGCTGGCCGAGTTGCTGAACGCGCCCGTAACCATGTCCCCCGGGCATGGGGATGCCATCTCCTGCACCGAGGCCGTCTATGCAGGCCAGGTGGGGCCACGAGGCAATCCGGTCGCAACAGACCTCGTCAAACGTGCTGACGTGATCCTGGCCCTAGGCACCCGCCTGGGATTCAACTCCACGTTCTATCAGGCGGATGCGCTCAACCCGGAAGCACACATCATCCAGGTCGAGGTCGAACCCACGGCTATCGGGCGGTTCTTTCCAGTCGCGGTCGGCATCCTGGGGGATGCGGGCTGCGTCACTGACGACTTGCTGGCCGCGCTGAAAGGCCATCAGGCCACAAGCGGCGCCCGGGAATGGCTAAGCGCTTTCGTGGATCAGCGGCGGGCGTTACTGGCATCTCGCGATGAAACAGCTGGAGTCCATTCGGACATCATCCAGCCTGCCTTCCTTTACAAGGCATTGCGCGATGTTGTGCCCGACGATGCGCTCTACACCATGGATGCCGGTACGCTGTGCCTGCAGGCGACGGATCAGATG
>JAEWEH010000007.1 GCA_023389535.1 Pseudomonadota bacterium | reverse complement strand
CAGGGGTACAGTGCGTAGTCACCGCCAGGCCTGACTTTCGCAGCTTGGATAACCAGGCCATCACTGGCAAGATGCGCTTTTCGTTTAGTACCGGCGGCCCGGTACTCAGCAGCCATCAGCCGTATGGCGAAACGATAGACGAGGATCAGGTATTCCTGTTGCGCTTCAATGGCGATGTGGATCCGGCCAGTATCCTGGCGCATGTCCACTGCACCGTGCAGGGGCTGGGCGAGTCGGTGCCCGTCCGGTTGATCACCGGTGAGGACCGCAACGACATATTGCGCGCGACCTATTTTTCCATGGCCGACACCTGGGACACGCCCGCCACCCAACTGCTGCAGTGCAAGCGCCGGCTGCCGGCCGAGGCCAGTGTGCGGCTGCGGGTGGGGCCGGGCGTTGCGACGCCCGCGATGCCCGGGCGGCCCGCTGTCGCCAATGATAAGGCCCAAGTCCTGGATTACGCGGTGCGCAAGCCTTTCACCGCCAGCTTTACCTGCCTGCGCGAGCGCGCGGGCCTGCCTTGCACGCCGGTTTCATCTGTGGCCGTGGAATTTTCCGCTCCGGTGGAGCGCGAACAGGCCGCGAAGCTCAGGCTAAAGACGCCCACGGGGGAATTGCAGCCATCGATCGACGCGCAGGATAGCTATCGCGGTGGGATGACCAGGGTTTCATTTCAGGGGCCGTTTCCAGAGCTGGCGAAGCTCACGCTTATGCTGCCTGACGGCCTGCAGGATGATGCCGGACGCGGGCTGGCCAATGCCGACCAGTTTCCACTGGAGATCCAGACGGCGGCATTTCCTCCGTTGGCCAAGTTCGCCGCTGCGCCTTTTGGCGTGATAGAGCGCTTTGCCAACGCGCCGGCCGAAGGCGACGAAACCGATGCTCCTCCTGCCGTGCCTTTGACCGTACGCAATGTGGAGCCGAGCCTGCGTACGGCGGACCTTAAAGTTTCCGCGGGCAGCATCAAGGATTACACCACTCGGGATGACCTCGAGGTCTTGCGCTGGTACGCCCGAGTACAGCGATTGGAGAACAGCCGTCTGACCGCCAATCAGCTGAAAGACGTCATGGCGGACCGGCCTTTGCGCTCGGAAGACCAACCTATGCTGGATACGCGGGGATTTTCGGCGCTCAAGGGCGTGCCGCGTGTCCATGAGCTGGCGCTGCCGGGGATTTCCACCGATGACCCGCGACCATTCGAAGTCATTGGGGTGCCCATGTCCGAGCCGGGCTTTCATGTACTGGAGATAGCGTCTGCGCGGCTGGGCGGGTCCTTGCTGGAATCGGGTGGTCCCATGTACGTCCGCAGTACGGCGCTGGTGACGAATCTGGGGGTGCATATCAAGCGCGGCCGAGACGACGTCATGGCTTGGGTGACGACGCTGGATGATGGCCAAGTGGTAGAGGGCGCCTCCATTGCAGTGCTGGACTGCTCGGGAAAGCCGCTTGCCCAAGGCAAGACCGGCGCGGACGGGATATGGCACGCCCGGCAAACGCTGGATGCGGCCGATTATTGTGAAGATACCGGTTTGTCTGGCCTGTTTGTGTCAGCGCGCATCGCGGCCGATCATCCCCTGGCCCATGGCAAGGACGATTTCTCCTTCGCCTTTTCGACCTGGAACCGGGGCATAGAATCCTGGCGCTTCAATGTGCCTGTCGATACGCGACCCACGCCCACCGTTGCGGCGCACACGGTCATGGACCGCTCGCTGTTGCGCGCCGGCGAGACGCTGTCGATGAAGCACTATCTGCGCGTCCAGACGCGGGAAGGGCTGCAAGTGCCGCCGCCTTCGGGCAGCCGGCCCGACAAGTTGCTGATCGAGCATCAAGGTTCGGGCCAGCGTATCGAGTTGCCCTTGGCCTGGACGCCCACGCCTACGGGCGGCTTGTCTGCCGTCAGCAGCTACGCCATCCCCAAGACCGCCACCTTGGGCGTCTATAACACCACTTTGGTCGATGCCGAAGGCAATGGGTACGGCGGCTCGGAATTCCGGGTGGAAGAGTTCAAGCTGCCCTTGCTGACCGGACGCTTGCAGGTCATCGGCGCGGATCACGGCACGCCATTGGTGGCGCCTGAGAACGTGCGGGCCGATATACAAGTGTCCTATGTGTCGGGAGGGCCGGCGGGCCGCTTGCCGGTTTCACTTTCGGGCGTGGTGCGCCAGCGCGCCGTCGAATTTCCCGAATACGACGATTACGTTTTCCATGCGCCCGATCCCGACGAGGATGATGATCAGGCCACGCAGGGCGTAGGCGAAGGGGCGAACGACAAGCAGGCATTATTCCTGGACAAGCAGCCTGTGGTGCTCGACAAGCAGGGCGGCGGGCGTTTGTCGATAGAAAAGCTGCCGGCCATCGACCGGCCGCAAAGTTTGCTGTTTGAAGCCAGCTTCGCTGACCCCAACGGCCAGATCCAGACCTTGGCGCACTCCGTACCGGTGTGGCCGGCCAACGTGCAAGCGGGCTTGCGGGCCAGCGGTTGGGTACAGGCAGGAAAAGGAACACGCGTTCAAGCGCTGGCCTTGTCGCTGGACGGACAACCGCTGGCCGATAGGCCCATGGCAGTGACGGCGCAGATGCGTACGATTTATTCCACGCGCAAACGCATGGTGGGTGGTTTCTATGCCTACGATCATCACACCGCAAGCCGCGACCTGGGGACGCTGTGCGAAGGCCGCACGGATGCGCGCGGCCTACTGGAATGCGATATTGCACTCGACGATCCGGGGTCCATCCAGCTGGTGGCCAATGTACAAGATGAAGCGGGGCGCGTGTCCCGGGCCGCGTCCACGGTGTGGGTCAGTGGCGCGGACGAGCTCTGGTTCGGCGGCGAGAACGATGACCGCATCGATGTCATTCCGGCTAAAAAAACCTGGAAACCGGGGGAAACGGCGCAGTTCCAGGTCCGCATGCCGTTTCGCAGCGCCACGGCCCTGGTCGCGGTAGAACGCGAAGGCGTGCTGGAGACCCATGTGGTCGAACTCGAAGGAACGGACCCGGTCATCGAGTTGCCGGTGCAAGCCCACTGGGGGCCGAATGTCTACGTGTCAGTGCTGGCTTTGCGCGGCCGGCTATATGAAGTGCCCTGGTATTCATTCTTCAGTTGGGGATGGCAGCAGCCGGGCTCCTGGCTCGACGCCTACAAGCAGTCCGGCAAAGAGGTTCCGGCACCCACTGCTTTCATCGATCTGGCCAAGCCGGCGTTTCGCTATGGCTTGACCGAGATCCGCGTTGCCGATGAGTCCGACAGTCTGATGGTAAGCGTAAGCGCAGACAAAACCTCGTACCAGATACGCGATCACGCCAAGGTTGAAATACGGGTTACGACACCCGACGGCAAGCCCGCGGCGCACGCTACCGTGGCGTTTGCTGCGGTGGATCAGGCGCTGTTGGAACTCGCGCCCAATCCAAGCTGGGATTTGCTTTCCGCCATGAGGCAGCTACGCAGCTATGGTGTCGAGACCGCAACGGCGCAAATGGAAGTCGTCGGTCGGCGCCATTACGGCCGTAAAGCCTTGCCTGCAGGTGGCGGCGGCGGCAAGAGTCCCACGCGGGAGCTGCTCGACACTTTGCTGTTATGGGAGCCGTCGCTACAGCTCGACGCAGACGGCAAGGCCACCATCACGGTGCCTTTGAATGATGCGATTACCCGATTCAAGCTGGTGGCGGTGGCGGACCTGGGCGCGGAGCGTTTCGGCACGGGCTCCACCAGCATCGTCAGCACGCAAGATTTGCAAGTGATTTCCGGATTGCCGGCCATGGTCCGAGAAGGCGACCATTATCAGGCGGCAGTGACTGTGCGCAATGCGACCCAGCGCGACATGCGCCTGGAAGTCGGGGCGGCGTATCGTGGCCAGGGCGTGCCCATCCATAGTCTTCCCGCACAGGATGTCGAACTGACGGCAGGTTCGGCGCATACAGTCACCTGGCCGGTGACTGCGCCCGAAAGCAACTCGTTCAATGGGACGGCCACGTTGTCCTGGACGCTGGAAGCGCGTGAGCTCGGCAGCGGTGCGGAAACTCCGGCGAACTCGGCCCAAGGCCGTTACACCTTCGATAAGCTGGCATTCACGCAGCGCCTATTGCCGGCGGTGCCGTTGCGAACGAGGCAGGCCACGCTGTTGGCGCTGAAGTCGGACGAGCCCGCTGTCAGCCTGCCGGTTGCGCCGCCGCCGGGTGCTTTACCCGATGCGAACGGAACGCCACGCGGCGGCTTGCAAGTCCACGTGCAGTCATCGCTGGGCGGCGGCTCGCCGGGTGTGCGGGAATGGTTCAAGGCCTATCCCTACACTTGCCTGGAACAACTGGGTTCCAAGGCGATAGGCTTGCGCAGCGCCGGGGAATGGGATGATTTGATGCACCGTCTGCCCGATTATCTGGACGAAGACGGTTTGGCCGCATACTTTCCGACAGCCCAGGCTGGGTCCGCGCAAGGCAGCGAGGTGCTGACCGCCTATCTGCTTGCCGCCAGCCACGAAGCGCAGTCCCTTGGCCTGCCATTCGCTCTGCCCGCCCAGGCGAAGGATGCCATGACGCGAGGCCTGCTGGCCTTCGTGGAAGGTAAACTTACCCGGCAGCGCTGGGCGCCGCAGCGCGATCTGGACGCCCGCAAGCTGATGGCGCTGGAGGCCTTGTCGCGTTATGGCTTGGTCAAACCGCGTATGCTGACCAGCATCGTCATCGCGCCGGACCGCTGGACGACATCGGCGGTGATTGACTGGCTGGCGGTATTGCAGCGCGTGCGCGGCATCGCTCAACGGGAAACGCAAATGGAGCGAGCCCGGGGTATTTTGCTGGCGCGCATGGACAGTCAGGGAACGCAGTTGGTGTTTGGCACCGAGGCTCTGAACGATGCATGGTGGTTGATGGCCAGCCGCGAGAGCAATGCGGCGAAGCTGATGCTGACTGTCAGCGACCAGCCGCAATGGAAGGAAGACATGCCGCGCTTGGCGCAAGGCCTGCTCGGTGTGCAGCGTAACGGAGCCTGGCGCACCACCACGGCCAATCTCCTGGGAAGCCTGGCCATGGAGAAATTTGCCCGGACCTATGAACGCGCGCCGGTAAGCGGCATGGTCGAACTCAGTACAGAAGAGAGCGACAAGACGCAGATCCTGCATTGGGCCGACGCGGTAAGCCGGCAGGGGGTACGCGCGCATGATTACTTTCTGCCGTGGGCAGTAGCGCCATCCGACACATTGCACCTGCAGCAAAGGGGCCAGGGTACCGCTTGGGCCACGGTACGCTCGCTGGCCGCCGTGCCCGTACTGGGGCCGATTGCCGCTGGCTATCAGTTGCAGCGCAGGATCACGCCGGTTTCGCAGGCTGTGCCCGGAAGGTGGTCACCGGGAGATGTGTACCGGGTCAGACTCGATATCCAGGCTAACACACCAACGGTATGGGCGGTCTTGAGCGACCCCATTCCCGCCGGCGCCAGTATATTGGGCGGCGGGTTGGGCCGCGATTCCTCTATCGCCACCCAAGCTGAATACGACTCCGAGCCCTGGCGCAGGCCCATTTATGCGGAGCGCGGCTTCGAGGCCTATCGGGCCTATTATGATTATCTGCCGACGGGCTCGACGACGGTGGAATATACGGTTCGCCTGAATACCGTAGGCCGCTTCCAGTTGCCTCCCACACGCATCGAAGCGATGTACCAGCCGGACGTCTATGGCGAATTGCCGAATTTGGATACGTTCCTGGTCCAGGCTGCGGGAACGGAATAAAAATGCTGAAGGAAGCACTGCGATTCACTGCGGGCTGGCGCTTATTGTTGGCTTTGACACCGGCATTGGCCCTGCCTGCGTGCGCATGGGCCGCACCGTCGTATGAAGAAGTCAGGGCGCAGTACGCGGCCTCTGACATAC
>JAEWEH010000495.1 GCA_023389535.1 Pseudomonadota bacterium | reverse complement strand
TGCGGGCGAAAATGTCCGCACCTCCGCCCGGCGGGTAGGGAACGATCAGTTTTAGAGCCTTGTCGGGAAAGGCGGCCGCGGCATCGGACGCCGCCACGGCCGAGCTGGTGGCGCCCAGCGTACCCATGCCGATTGATAAAGCCAGGGGAAGTATCTTTATTTTCATATTTGTCTCCTAGGGGTAAAGGGTTGAGCGCCCATCACTATTGGGTGTGTAGCCGCAAGCTCGCAAAGCGCCGCGTCAGCGCGCGTGGGTAACACTGTTTGCCTGCTTCAGGATCGCCCGGGCACGCGCAAGCAGCTGCGCGTCCGCATCATCGATCTGCTGGGTCAGCGCATTGAAAGCGAGAATGTCGGCTTCAAGGTTTTCACGCCAGCCTTGGATCGTTTCAGCCAGCCGTGCGGGCGCGACACCGCCGGGCGAGTTCATTTTGCTGATGAAGCCGTGCGGGTCCGTACTGCCGGACAGCTCTTCATCGCTAATGTCCAGGTCGACGCCGCATGTCGCAGCCGCTGCGCGCACGTGTGCGGGGGTGAGATGTTGCGAGCCTGACTCCAGGCAGGCCCGTACGGCGGTCCCGACGATTTCGTGAGCCTCGCGAAAGGGCAGGCCGCATTGCACCACCAGCATGTTGGCGACTTCAGAGGCCGTGGTAAAACCTTGTCCCAACACTTCTTGCATCCGCTCCTTGTTGAAGTGAATGTCTTTCAGAATGGCGGAGGTGAGATGAGCCGCGTCGGCGCTGAGGTCCAGTGCTTGATTGATCGGCAGGAAGCCATGATTGATCAGGCTGTGGGGCCAGTCCTCGTTGCGCGCCATCAGATATACGGTGGCGAGGTGCCCCTGCACTTGCTCGGCAAAGACCTTCACCGTTTCCAGGGGTTCCGGGTTGCGTTTCTGGGGCAAGTAAGTGCTGGCGGTGGCAAACGCATCGCTCAGTTGCACCATGCCGAACTCCTGGGTATGCCAAAGTATGAAATTGCCCATCAGTCGGGCAAGGTGCGATGTGAACAAGGCGGCGTCGGATACCGGTTCTATCATGTAGTCCCAG
This sequence comes from Pseudomonadota bacterium, assembly GCA_023389535.1. Classification (GTDB taxonomy): domain Bacteria; phylum Pseudomonadota; class Gammaproteobacteria; order Burkholderiales; family Burkholderiaceae_B; genus UBA6240. The sequence goes on along the minus strand of JAEWEH010000495.1, from coordinate 1,482 downwards.
GCGTTTGTGCCGTCGCCCGCCGATGGTACCGGGCCATCGTGGCCCAGCAGGCCTGCGGTGACATCGCGCAGGACTTTAACGCTGGTCCCGACCCCGTTGGCGCTGCCCAATGGCGATAGATTATGCCGTATCAGGCATTGGTACAGCCTCTGAGTATCGCGCTCGAACCAGGCGGCGAAGCGCCCCAGGAAGTGGCCGACGGTCATGACCTGCGACTGCTGCCAGTGCGTATAGGCCGGCATGATGGTGTGTAGATGCTCTTCGCAAGTATCCAGCAGCACGGTGCGTAGCGATAGCTGGGCATTCAGAAGGCGCATCTGCTTGATGCGCAGCTTCAGGCGCATTGCAGCTGGAATGACATCCCCGCGCGAACGGCCCAGCTGCAGATAGCCCGCCACGCCGGCCCCCAGTTTTGATGCGGCATAAGCTTCGATCTGGGGATATAAATCGCCCTCTTCGGCTTTGAGCGCTACGGTTTTTCGTCCGTCGATAAACAGCTCCAGCATCAGACCAACTAGCGCATCGCCCGCCTGGCTGGGAATCAGGCCGCATTCCCGCAGCATGATGGTGTGTGCCAGGTTGACCCGCGACATCGCGCTGAACAGATCGGCGTGGTCTTCTCCCGCCGCTTCTTTTGTTGCGAATGTGAGCTTGCGCACGATATCAGCAGGCTCCGTTGAAAGGATAGCGCCAACACCTAATGTCATCGTTGTCTTCTCCAATAAAAATCTGGTTATTTCGGATATGAATTAACTTGCACGGTAAGTAATATGGGTGATAACGCGGCACAGTGGAATCAGGGAATTTCAAACAGGCTTTCAATGAAACCGAAAGCGCAGGCCCTCGTATCCGCCGCGCTTTGCAGAAATGCCTTTAAGGCGGCTTTTCGATCTTGATCCGAAGCACTATGCACTTCAATCTTACGGACCTGAGTCTCTTTGTTCATATTGGCGCGTCATCCACCCTGACCGCGGCGGCCAAGCGGGCGCATTTGTCGGTAGCCACGGTAAGCGGGCGCATCAAGGCGCTAGAAGAGCAGCTTGACGCAAGGCTGTTGTACAGGACCAGCCGGGGCATAGAAATGACGCCTGCGGGGGAAAGGCTGCTGCGGCATGCGCGGCTGATCTGCCGGCAATGCGACGAACTCAAACAGGCATTCAAAAAGACTGACAGCGCCGATGCGGCGCACATCCGCATATTTGCCAATACGACCGCCGTGACCGAGTTCTTGCCGCGGATACTGGCCACCTACCTGGCACGATGGCCCAATGTCACCATAGACCTTCAAGAGCGGCTGACGCGCGATATCATAAGGGGCGTTATAGACGGTTCGACCGACATAGGCATTGTCGCCGGCGAGGTCAATGCGCCCGGCCTGGAGGCCTTGCTCTTCAGCACGGACACCTTGGTGCTCGTAACGCCGGTGGGCCATCCCTTGGCGCACCGGCGATCGGCAACGCTGGATGAAATCGCACAATACCC
>JAEWEH010000262.1 GCA_023389535.1 Pseudomonadota bacterium | reverse complement strand
GATCGGCCTTCATGGGCAGCACTGCCATCAGTTCGTCGTTCAGCAAGACGCGCAGTTGAGATACCGTGGGCAATAAGGCCGGCGAGGGCGTATAGACCAGGTTCAGGGTCGCCTTGGTCACGATACGGTCGCGGCGCATGGGAAACTCGATGAGTTCGGTATTGTGCATGCCCAGCAAGGTCAGGTTGTTGGGATAGCCAAGCTGCTCGAGGGTATAGCTGTGCCGGGTGGTCGCTGCGTCGGGGTCGGGCGCGCCTTGCTGGCCTTGTGATGACAAAGGCGCCAGGGCGAGTAGCGCGGTTGCGGCCAGCGCGCGCAGGATCATTGCATTCATTGCTTATTTCACCTCTATTCTTGATACCGGGGAAGGTATCGGCCGGGGGGCGAAGGACGCCGCCCAGGATGCTGCGGATCGGGTTAGGCGCAGGGCGCTTTGTGCTGGTTCGGGCGCATGCCGCGCAAGACGCGCGTATCCGCGGCCGCACAGCGATACCAGGCCCAGGAGGCTATGCAGCGGCCGGTCCTCGGGAAAGCCGTCGGTCCAGTCCAGCCAGGCGTGCGCGCGGCCGAATGTGCAGGACATATAACGACGGTGCTGAGCCGCGTCCATCGGCGCCAGCACCAGGCCCACGGTGTCGCCTTGCACGCGTTGCACCATCGCGGGAAAAAGGTGCTCGCGGCCGCCATGCAGCAGGGTCAGTATCACGGCCTCATCGCGCTGCGCCAGGCCGGCCACTGGCAGCCGCAGTCCGGCGCTGTCATCGGCATAGTCGAGCAGGATGGCGGGGTAGCCGCTGCCATCCTGCATCAGCAGGCTGCAGGGTAAGTGTGTGGAAACGCGATTGCGGCGCCGCGTTTGGCGAGCCTCGGTCGCGACGGCGATCGCCACGCCGATGATGGTCAGGTTGTAAAGCACCCAGAGCATGGTGATCAGCACGGTGAAAGTCTCGTCGGCCGGGCCAGTGGCCAGGCGCCATACGCCGAATATCAGGCCCGCGAAGTTCAGCGCCGCCAACAACAGATAGGGACTCGCCATCTTCCAGTCGAAGTAGGTCTCTTCTATCAAGCCGCCTTTGGCGGTGACATTGAATTTCCCTTTGCTGGGCATGAATAGCGCCACCGTGGTGGGCCAGGCTATATACCAGGCCAGCACGGTCTCGTAGACTTCGCTCCAGAAAGAATGCCGGTACCTGCCTTGCAGACGGGAATTGGTGATCGACGCGAGCGCCATATGGGGCAGCACATAGAGCGCAATGGCGATTGCCGGCGCATAAATGATGTAGGCATGCAGGATCAGGAAGGCCAGCGGCGCAAGCAGGTAGACCAGTCGCGGCAGGCCGGCAAGGAAGTGCAGGGTTGAATTCAAGTAGCACAAGCGCTGGGCCAGCGACAGTCCCTTGCCGAGCATGGGATTGTCGCGGCGAAATATTTGCACCATCCCGCGCGCCCATCGCATGCGCTGGCCGATATGCGCAGACAGGCTTTCGGTCGCCAGCCCGGCCGCTTGCGGTATGCGCAGGTAGGCCGAGGTGTAGCCCGCCCGGTGCAGGCGCAGCGCCGTGTGCGCGTCCTCGGTGACGGTTTCGACCGCGAAGCCGCCTATTTCCTTGATGGCCGAGCGTCGCAGGACGGCGCAAGAGCCACAGAAGAATGTGGCGTCCCACGTGTCGTTGCCATCCTGTATCAAGCCATAAAAGAGGATGTTCTCGTTGGGCAGCGACCGAAAGATCTGGAGATTGCGCTCGAAAGGATCGGGTGAGAAAAAATGATGCGGTGTCTGCACCAGCGCCAGCTTCTCATCCTGCAGGAAGCCGCCGACCGTCAGTTGCAGGAAAGAGCGGGCCGGCACGTGGTCGCAGTCGAACAGCGCAAGCAAATCCCCATCGGTCTGGGTCATGGCATGGTTCAGATTCCCTGCCTTGGCATGGCGGTTGTCCGGCCGGGTCAGATAGCCCGCTCCGCACGCGGCGGCGAAGTCGCGGAACTCATCGCGCTTGCCATCGTCCAGGATATAGACCTTCAGTTTGTCCTTGGGCCAATCCATGTTCAAGGCCGCGTGCACGGTCGGCGCCACCACGCTCAAGTCCTCGTTATAGGTGGGAATGAACAGGTCGACGCTGGGCCACGAGTCAGTATTCGCCGGCAGGGGCGTCGGCTCACGGCGCAGCGGCCACGCGGTTTGGAAATAGCCCAGCATCAGTACAAGCCATGAATGACTTTCCGCCACCACCAGTGCGATGCCGAATCCGGCATCCAGCGGATCATCCCAATGCAGCGTGCTCGTATATCGCCACCATAAATAACGGCAGGATACGATCACGGACAAGGCGATCAGCATCAGCGCGGGCATGCGGCCCGGCAAGCGACGTATCACCAAAGCCAGGCACCACAAGGCCAGCACGAAAACGAACAGGCTGTTCCAGTTCAAGGGCTGCGTGATGGACCACGCAGCGAGCGGCGCCGACAGCACCAGTCCGACCGCCGTGGCTGCGCGTCTGGCGACTGCCATGCCGCGCGCTGCGGCATGCGCGCGCGAGGCATGCCGCAGAGCCGCTTGTTCACCGGCGGGGTTGCCGATTGAGACGGCGTAACGCGCTACAAGCCAGGACTGCCATTGCTGCAGTCTTGTGGTCAGCAGGTTGGCGTAGTGCATCAGGCGTCGCAGGAATCGCGTCCATGCCCCGGGCAGCATGCATAGCAGCCATACAGCCTGAATGGCATAGCGCAGCGGGTCGGCAGGCCGTAGCTCCCGCTCGTTCAAATGCTTGAATGCCGCGCGCTCGGCGCCCAGGACTTCCCGCCAGGCGGGTGATTCCAGCCGCAACAAGCTGCGCGCCAGCACCAGGCACAACACGTATAGGCAGGCGACCGCTTCGGAGGCGTGTCGATCGCGAAAGTACTGGTAGTCGCGTGACAAGGCGGATTGGGCCTGCGGCGTGAATAGGGCGGCGTAGCCGCGCGCGGCGATCATTCAAGAGCGCGCAGCCGGCCCTGGCACCAGGCTGCGATATGCTGTGCGTCCTGCGCCGCCAGGCTTTCCGGGCGGTATCGGCCGACGGGCGCCTTGCTGCACAGGGCCTCGACCATTGACGCGTCGCGATGCATGACTTGCGGCAGCAGGCTGGCGCCCAGCCTGCTTTGCCACAGCAGGCGAATGTCGCGCTGGACTCTGCTGATCGGGTCGTAACGGGTAATCAGATAATGGCGGCGCTTATCGGGGGGCAACTGGGCCAGTAAAGCGCAGCTGGCCGGATCGGCTTCGGTCGTCACGATCTGCAGGTCGCTGCGCAGCATGACCGAAGAGTTCGCCATTTCACTGCTGGGCAAGTCGAAAAGCACGACACTGTACTCGGCTTGCATCGAGGCCAAGGGACTGTTACCCGACTGCCACAGCAAGCGCGGCAATTGTGGCGCTCTCAATCGCTCGGTCGGACTCAATAAACCGAAAGGCAGCATGTGCAGGCCCGGTTGCAGCTCTGCGGCGGCCTCCTGCCAGGGCCGGCCATCGACTAGCGCGCGCGCCCAGCCTTGTGTCGCGCTTGGCGAGCCACCGAAATGCAGGCTCAGCAAATTGCTTGGAGCAAGGTCTATCATCAAGACTTTCTCGTCGAGCGCATGCAAGGCCAGGCCGACGGCCGCCATGGTCGATGTCGTTCCGGTGCCGCCGCGGACACCACAGAATACGATGCTTTTCATGAACGCTGCTCCACCTGGCGAGGGTAGAGCTCGCGCAACAAAGGCCACTTGTCCAGGACGGCTTGCTGCTCGGCTTCCCTGGAAAAATCCACGTACGGCAAGTCGGGCAATTGCAGGCGTTCCTGCAAGGTGGTGACATCGTCTTGCGCAACTGCGGAAGAGGCATAGAGCATGGCATGACCTCGCTATAAGACCAGTTATTGGGGATAGGGCTGCCAACCTGAATCAGCCAGGCGGATGTAGGGGCGGTCGCGATAGCGCATGACCACCGCGCTCTGGTTCTCCGATACTTCGGCGGTCTCCGGCAGATCAGTCAACAATGTCTCCAGGTTCAGGCTGGTGGAGGAAAATGCATGCTCACGCATCAAGCGCGCCAGCAATTCCGACAGGGCCAGATAGCTGCTGCTTTGGGTTACATAGAGCGGGCGGCCCTGCGGCTTCGACTTCGCGCCGATCAGCTTGATGGCCACGGGAACATGCGTGATATCGGGACTGGGAATTTCCCGCAGCCCCGAAATCTGGATACGATCGCCATGCAGCGCAGCACCGTGCTCGGGAACCAATACCAGCAAAGTAGGGCGGCCTTCGCGTTCAAGCTGGCCGACGAAGCTTGCCAGTTCATCCAGCAGCATCTGTGCGCGTGGCTGATAGCCGGCACGCAATGTCCCGCCATCAGGTTTGATGAAGCGGTTGCCGTCGTGTAGGGTAATGGAGTTATAGAACATCGCTGCACGCGGGGTAGCAGCGTTCTCCCTGTGTCGCCGCCATTGGGTCAGCACATCGATGTCGCGCCAGATCGGCGACCCGTCGAAGGCCACCAGGGCCCGCTGCAAAGCGTTCTGATCACCGAGCGGCGTCGGCATCTGGCCCTGACCGCGTATTGCCTCCAAAAAGCCTTGATAATCGCCGTTGTGGTTCAACGCCAGATCCACTGTATACCCCAACGCTTTAAGGTTCTCGAATAGATAACAGTCCGGCGATGGCTCTTGATACAGCTGGGAATGGGGCGTCTGGCCGCAACTGGCCCGCAGAAGGCGCAGACTCGCCGGCCCGCTATATGAGGTGGCGGAGTTGAAATTTTTGAAGACGATGTCCATCTTCCCGAACAGCGGATGATCACGCAATTGGACTTCGTCCAGATCCGACCAGGACAATGAACAGATATTCAAGATCAGCACATCGAATGCATCTGTGTCCCCGGCATCCTTCGGAAATGCGGTCTGCCGTTGCGCTTGCTGACGATAGAAAGACTGTAAATAGGCGTTCAGATTGTCTTCGGTAGGAGGCGCAGATTGGTCCAGCGCGTCGGCCTTCGCCGCTACGGCTGCTGCCGAGGGCGTGGCTGAATCCTGAGCGGCTCCATTGGGTGTGACGCCATCCGGCAAGGCCGGTGCCACGGTGCTTGTCGAGCGGCCGGTGGCGGCCGCCTGGGCGATATTGCCGGTGTCGGCGGGCAGCGGTATATCGGGTAGCGCCAGGTAGGCCAAAGCGAACACTGTAAAGACACTGAGCCTGAGCCATTGCGAAAGGAACAGGTAGCCGACCCATAGCGCGAGCGCGGCTGCGGCCATGTCCCAGTTCACTGTTCTGGCAGTCAGTTCGATCAGGTAATCGCTCGACAGGCCGGCTACGTCTTGCATCGCCTCAGCCAGCCGGCTGATCGGCGGCAGCCAGGTGTCGTAATAAAGCAGGCCGGCTCCGACAGGTATCGCGATGGCCTGCCGCAGCCGGGGCAGCCACTTTCCGGGCAGGGGCAAAAGCAGGGCGGCAGCAAACGCAATATTGGGTAGCGGGTGGAAGTTGAGCATTCCCGCCCACAACAGTCCGAATTTCAATAGAAAATACAGGTTCCACGCACCCAGGCCGCGCCATGGCCGGCGCGCCGGCGGCACGTCCGCCTTCCCTTCTGTTTGCATAACCCCTCACCCGGCATATAACTGCTATCCGCGGCCATGTTCCACGTTCGGTGGCAGCGCGTGTGGCGGCCGTCAAGCAACGCCAACACCGGCACCGACATCAACAGGCTCTCCTTGAGGAAAATGATAGATACATTGCGGTTTTGTTACATCGGGCGAACGGATGGCCGCCAGCGGATTAGACCTTCGGCTGTAAGGCCCAAGAGGATGATTCCGGCCTAAAAACACGGCCCACAACAATACGCCGCCCATGCAAAGCACGGGCGGCGCAGAGCGGGTACTGCAGGATCGCTACTTCCGGTCGGTCGCGGGACCGGACTTCTTCTCCAGGAATGCCGGCGTGTCATCTTTAGGCCCCAGCACCCCCGCGTCCACCCCTTTCGGATTGGGGTTTCCATCGAACTGCGTCGCCTTATTTCCGGTGGCTTCCTCGCGCGAGGGTTCCGGCGGAGCAGGCCGTTTTAATCCCAATTCCGGTAACAGGTCATTCTCTGTTCCGGTATTGCTGCGTTGATTGTGTTGCGCCGTGGCGTCGGGTTTGGGGTCTGTCTGCGCTCCGCTTGGGCGCGTTTTTTCCGTGTTCATGGTGGTGCTCCGGTGTGATGGGATACCGAAGTACAGCAAACGGCATGCCGTGCACAGCGGACAATGGTTTCTTCAATGCTGTTTGCTTTTCAATAAAATCCGTATGGCGGCTGTCAAAGCCAGAATATTGGGATCTCTTTCGCGGGCGCGCATAAAGCTCAAGCTGATGGTCTGCGCTACATTTTCGGGCTCTATGGGGATGAAGCGCACTTTGTGTTCGAACATTTCTTTAATGCGACCGTATGTCAGCGCGGATGCAACGCCGTTTGCGACCAGATTCATCTGCGTAAAGATATCTTCGACTTCCATGAAGATTTTCGGGGCGAATTCCGGAAAGGCTTCGCGCAAGCGGAATGATGTCAACGGCCCTTCAGTCAATGTAGCGATACTTTCGCCTGAACAGCCCTGTAGATCGATACTGGGCAGCCCTGCGTGCTTGGACGCCGGATGCACCGCCAGATAAATGCGATCTTGAAATATGGGAATCGAGAATATATCGGCGTATGCGTCGCTGGGCTCTGCGAATACGACGTCCAGCCGGCCGTCGCGCAATTTCGGCAACAACTCGTGCTTGGACCGGCCCAGAGTCAATTCACATTGAACATCGGGCTTGCGTATTCCCATGGCCTTGATCAGCTCCGGCATCCAGGAATGGGTCAGAGAATACAGCGATCCTATTCTTAACCTGTCGGCGGAGAAGCCGGCCGCTTCGCGGGTGGCGATAATGCCTGCTTCCATGCGTGCGATGACTTCTTCAGCATATTTCGCAAGGGTGTAGGCCGACGCGGTGGGCACCAGGTTGCGGCCCGCGCGCCGGAACAGCGTGCAGCGCATGGTGCTTTCCAGCGAATGTATCGCCCTGTGAATGTTGATGGCGCTGGTGTCCAGAAGCTCGGCCGCGCCTATCATGCTGCCCGCTCGTATATAAGCCAGCAGGGCTTCCAGCTTACGGAAAGTCAGTTCGTCAGAGACCCTGCTTCGCATCGAATTCCTCGCTAGACCAATGCCCTACGAGGCACGCGTATCAATGACGACCTTGCCCATTGCGCGCCTGTCCATGACACTGCGCAAGGCCAGGCTCGCCTCCGCCAGGGTGAACGTTTGCGTGACGGGTGGACGTACCTTGCCGGATCGATACAGTTCGAGGAGCGCGTTCATATGCTCGCGTGCCACCTGCCGGTTCCGCCGCAAGAAGCTCCCCCAGAAAACCCCGACGACAGAGGCGCCCTTCAGCAAAGGCAGATTCAAAGGCAGCCGGGGAATGTCCCCTGCGGCAAACCCGACCACCAAATGCCTGCCATTCCAGGCCAGGGTCCGGAATGCGGGTTCGGAGTATGGCCCGCCGACCGGATCAAATATGACGTCGACACCTTTTCCGCCGCTTATGGCCTTGACACGTTCCCGCAAATCTTCTTCCACATAATTGATGCACGCATCTGCGCCATGGCGCGAACAGAGTTCGAGCCTGGAAGCGCTGGATGCTGCCGCGATCACGCGCGCGCCCATGGCTTTGCCGATTTCTATGGCCGCGATGCCGGTGCCACCCGACGCGCCGAGCACCAGCAAGGTTTCACCCGGCGAAAGGGTCGCCCTGTCTTTCAACGCATGCAGGCTGGTGCCATACGCCAGGACATAGGCCGATGCAGTGACGAAATCCATGTCATCCGGTATGGGGACGATGCGTTCTTCCTGTACGATCGCTTCGGTGGCGAAGCCGCCCCAGGTGAAGCTGCCCATGACGCGGTCGCCCGGCTGGCACGAGGTAACGCCGGGGCCGACGGCCTTCACAATGCCAGCCACCTCGCCGCCTGGTGTGAATGGCAATTCAGGCTGAAACTGATATTTCTTTTGTACGATCAGCGTGTCCGGGAAGTTGACGCCAGCGGCATGGACGTCGACCAGCACTTCTCCGGCGGCTGGGGCCTTGCTGGGCACGTCTTCAACAACAAGGGCTTCCGGGGGGCCCCATTCTTTACACAGCACAGCTTTCATGGTCCTTGTTTCCTGTAATGAAAATCTTGTCTTCCTGCTTAAGTCCGGCGCCGTGCCCTCCAGATTCGGCATGGCCAAGCGCGATCACCGCATCCACGGCCGCGATCCCATCGCCGCAAGGCAGCAAAGGGTTGATCTCCAGCAGGTCGATGTCGTCCCCCATGGCAAGCGCGGCATTTGAAAGCCTTTCCATTGTAGAGGCCAGCGCCTGTACGTCGATTTTCAATGTATTGCGCATGCCGCACAGCACGGGCCAGGCTTTGAGAGAACGCAGCATATGCATTGCTTCATCTTTATCGACCGGCAAAGGGGCATGCGCGATGTCCCGATGGAGCTCGATCCAAAGTCCCCCGATGCCCACGCTCAGCACCAGGCCGAAAGTCGGGTCGCGCATCACACTAAGAAAGATCTCCGGACCCGAACCCAATTGCCGCTGCACCACCACGCCGTCAATATGTGCCGTCGGCGCTTGCCGCGCAACGCTTGACATCATGTCTGCATACGCCCCGCTGACAGCCTCCGGCGTAGCCAGATTAAGGGTGACGCCCCCCAGATCCGACTTGTGCAGTATGTCGGGGCTCAGAATCTTCACTGCGACAGGGTAGCCCAGGTTTTCCGCAGCGGCGACGGCCTGCGCCGCACTGGTGGCGGCTTGTTCCGCCACTGTCGGGATACCAAAGGCATGGAGCAGCCGTTTCGCTTCGCATTCGTTCAGATGGCGCCTGCCTTGTTCCCTGGCCGTCTGTACGGCGGCGCTGGCTGCAGCCGGAATGGCGGGCTTCGCATGCTGTTCCAGCCGGTTGCTGTAGCGCCGCCGATTCTCTTGCCAGCGGGCCAGGCTGGATAAAGCGTTGACCGCGCGCGTTGTGTCGTCGAATACCGGGACGCCGTTCTCCTCCAGCTCCGCCTGCCTGGCACACAGCCCGTTGCGTATCACCGCGATCAGCTTGCCGGCCGATCCGGCTATCGGCATGATGCTGTCCGCCATGCGGTCGATCAGGTATCCTGGCGCGAACACCACTGCAAAGTCCACATCTTCCGAACCGAGTATCGCATTCAGCGCTTGCGCGACAAACTCATGCTGATTGACGATGTTCCCGGTCAGGTCGACCGGGTTGAGCACCATGCCGTAGCGCGGGATGCCGCGATGCAGCGCGTCTTGAATGTCCGGCCCAAATGTCGGTACGTCCACGCCCGCCTGGGTGAACTGATCGGACAGAAGGGCGCCTATGGCCCCGGAGATCGTCAGGATGGCGACCCGTTTACCGCTGTGGATATGGCGGAACCTGGACAAATAGGCGATGTCGCCCAAGTGCTGGATGTCACGGGCCGGAACGACGCACAGCCGGTCGAACATCGCGCGATAGACCTCCTGGCTTCCGGTCACCGCTGCGGTATGGGAAGCCGCCGCCCGCGCGCCTTTGCACGAATCGCCGACTTTGAGCAAGGCCAATAACTGGCCGTTGTCGCGCATACGCCCGGCGACACGCTGGAAATTCGCGCCATCGCGCAGGCCTTCCAGGTAGCCGACGATGGCATTCGTGCCGGGCCGGCTGGACAGATAATCC
>JAEWEH010000478.1 GCA_023389535.1 Pseudomonadota bacterium | reverse complement strand
GGGCGGGGATATCGACAACGGCCAGCATATTTTGCTCGGGGCCTACACGGAAACCTTGGGGTTGATGCACGAACTGGGCCTGGATGCGGATGCCCTGTTCTATAAGGAAACGCTGACATTGCAATCGGCGGATGGCCGGTTCAGGATGCACGCCCCGGCGCTGCCCGCGCCCCTGCATTTGCTGTCCGCCCTATGCGGTGCGCGTGGACTGGGGTGGACGGATCGCTATGCCATCGCCAGGCAGCTTGCACGCTTGCGGCTCGAAGGCTGGCGTCCCCGTCCCGGCCTGACCGTCGCCCAGTGGCTGGCGAACGGCCGCCAATCAGGCACCGCCATACGCATGTTATGGCAGCCGCTATGCGTGGCCGCGCTGAACACCCCGGTCGACGAAGCGAGCGCCCAGCTATTCGCCCGGGTGCTGCGGGATAGCGTTGGCGGCCCGCGCAGTGCTTCAGACGTCCTGATACCGCGCGTGGATCTGTCGACGCTATGGCCGGATCGAGCGGCCAGCCAACTGGGGGACTTGCGTCTGGGCCAGGCCGTTCGGCGCTTGAGCAGCATGGCAGGCCGGATCCAGGTGGACGATGAAGCTTTCGATGGCGCCATCATTGCCTGCAATACGCCATCCGCGCTCCGGCTGCTGCGCCAGTTACCGGAGCGTGCCGGCAGCGCCGCCTATCTGGCCGACCTGGAAGCCTTCCGCTTTATTCCCATCGCCACGGTCACCCTGCGCCTGGCTCGGCCCTGGCGGCTTCCCCAGCCCATGCTGATGCTGATCGACGATCCGGCGCGGCAGCACTTCGGGCAGTGGCTGTTCGACAAAAGCGCATTGGGCGTTGGCTCGGTCGGCGAGGCGCTGCTGCATGTGGTGATCAGCGACGCACGCGCGATGCAGGCCTGCACCGCCAGCCAGGTCGTGCAGGCAACCATCAGCCAGATCCGCGAGCAAACGGCGCATTACGGCGCCATGCCCGAGATGCTGGACCACACCGTGATTACCGAGAAGCGGGCCACTTTCGCCGCCACGCCGGGCTTGGCGCGCCCGGCCAATTCCACACCGTGGAACGGAATATGGGTTGCGGGCGACTGGACCGATACGGGGTATCCGGGGGTGCTGGAAGGCGCAGTGCGCAGTGGCCGGCGCGCAGCCGAACTAGCCTTTCGGAGCCAGCACCACTTCTGAAGTTTCCAGCGGATACTGCTGTTTGAGTTTTTCGATAATCAATTGCATCAGCGCGAGCCGCCTGATCGCAGGCTCTTCCTCGAGGAAATCCCAGGCCCATTGCGCCGCGGAACTGGCCTCGTCCCGAACGTCGTAGACGCCCACCCCGAAGCCATCGGGCCCGAAGGCCTGGTAATACGCCCGGCCGTTGGCCCTGAGGCACACCACCGCGCGGCGCCCGTCCGGATGGGTTTCCATGACTTCCGTTTCTGCATGATTCTCGTTTGGCATATCGTGCTCCTAGAAGTGCCAAACCAGTGTAGCAAAAGCGGCGCAGGCCATTGCAAGCAAACGTTGCCGCCCAAAACGCGCTGCCCATCACCAGCGCCGATGACGGGCAGTACAACGGTGACGGGCCCCAGGGCCCGCCCGGATTGAGCCTAGTCGGCGGCCAGCGCGTGGCGGGCGATATAGGCGGCGACCAGTGCTTTATCGCAATCCATGTTTTCGACCCGCTGAGGCAGTGCCGCCAAGCCCTGCAAGTGCTCCGGCACGGGCGCCGGCTGGCCGGTGGCCTCCTGGATGGTCTCGCTGAATTTGGCCGGCAAGGCAGTTTCGAGAACCAGCATGGGGATGCCGTCTTCGACATAGGCCTGCGCAACCTTGACGCCGTCGGCCGTATGCGGGTCGATCAGTACGCCGTTTTCGTCCTGTATGGATTTGATGGTGTTCAGGCGATCGGCATGCGTGCTGACCCCCGAAACAAAACCATAGCGCGAAGCAAACAACGGCTGCAATTCGCTGAGGTCGAACTCGCCCTTTTCCGCCAGCTGTTGCCAGCAGGCTTTGACTTTGGCCGGATCGCGATCGAGCAGGTCGAAGATAAAGCGTTCAAAATTGGACGCCCGGGAGATGTCCATGGAAGGACTGGAGGTGGCATGCGTCTGCGCCGCCGAGCGGGGACGGTATATGCCGGTGCGGAAGAATTCCTCCAGCACATTGTTCTCGTTCGTGGCCAATACCAGCCGCCGTATGGGCAGACCCATCTGGCGGGCAATATGGCCGGCGAGGATATTGCCGAAGTTGCCGGACGGCACAGCGAAAGACACCTGCTGGCCGGGTCCGGACGTGGCGCGCAGCCAGCCCCATATGTAATAGACCACCTGGGCGGCAATGCGGGCCCAATTGATGGAATTGACGGCGCCCAGCCGATGCGCCGACTTGAATTGCAAATCGCCGGCCAATGCCTTGACGATGTCCTGGCAGTCGTCGAACACCCCGTCCACGGCGATGTTGTGAATGTTGGCGTCCTGCAGCGAATACATCTGCGCACGCTGGAAATCGCTCATGCGGCCCTGCGGGGACAGCATGAAAACAGCCACCCCGCGCTTGCCGCGCAAAGCATATTCAGCCGCCGAGCCGGTATCGCCGGACGTGGCGCCCAAGATGTTCAACGTGGCATGGCGCTCGGCCAGCACATATTCGAACACTTGGCCCAGGAACTGCATCGCCATGTCCTTGAAAGCCAGGGTAGGCCCTTGCGACAGCCCCAGCAGGGCCATGCCCCGCCCCAAGGGCTTGAGGGGAACGATTTCCTCGCTGCCGAACGCGGAAGACTGGTAGGCCGCATGTGTCAAGCGCGTCAGGTCCTGTTTGGGAATGTCGCCGATGAAGAGGCCCAGTACCTCCGCGGCCAGATCGGCGTAGCCTAAGGCGCGCCACGATTCCAGTGTGTCCGCATCCACGGTCGGCAACTTGTCCGGCACGGCCAAGCCGCCATCCGGCGCCAGGCCTTCCAGCAGAATGTCCGAAAACGATTGCGGCGCCATGCCGCCGCGGGTTGAAATGTATTTCATATCAGGGCCTCTACGCGCAAGCGCGTTACCTCGGATTGCACGAACGGCAGTTCGCGGATGCGCTGCATGGCTGTGTTGATGGCGCCTTCGCGCGCTTCATGCGTCAGGAAGATGATGTCCGCCTGTGATTCGCCATGCGGCTGCTGGAACATCGAGCCTATGGAGATCCCGACATCGGCCAGGATGCGCGCGATGTCGGCAAGCACACCGGGGCGGTCCTGCACCCGCATGCGCAAATAGTAGGAAGACAGCACCTGGTCTATGGGCAGAACGGGCGTGTCGTCCATGGCGTCGGGCTGGAAGGCGAGGTGCGGCACCCTGTGCCCCGGGTCGGCCGCCTGCAGGCGGGTCACATCCACCAGGTCGGCGACCACGGCCGAGGCAGTGGGCAGTTCGCCCGCACCCTGGCCGTAATACAGTGTGGGGCCGACCATGTCGCCGCTGACCAGAACGGCGTTCATCGCGCCTTCCACGCTGGCCAGCAGGCACTCCATCGGCACCAAGGTGGGATGCACGCGCAGCTCGATGCCCTCGGCACGGCGGCGGGTGATGCCCAGCAGCTTGATGCGGTAGCCCAGGCGTTCGGCATGGGCGATGTCTTCCTGGGCCAGCGTGGAAATGCCCTCGATATGCGCCTTGTCGAACTGCACGGGTATGCCGAAAGCCAGCGACGCCAGCAGCGTCAGCTTATGCGCGGCGTCCACGCCTTCAATGTCGAAAGTGGGGTCGGCTTCGGCATAGCCCAGGCGCTGGGCTTCGGCCAGCACCTGTTCGAAAGGCAGGCCGCGCGAGCGCATTTCGGACAGAATGAAATTGGTGGTGCCGTTGATGATGCCCGCCAGCCACTGTATGCGGTTGGCTGTAAGCCCTTCGCGTATGGCTTTGATGATGGGAATGCCGCCGGCCACAGCGGCTTCGAAGGTCACCATGACCCCTTTGGCGTGTGCCGCGGCAAAGATTTCATTGCCATGCTTGGCCAGCAAGGCCTTGTTGGCGGTCACTACGTGCTTGCCTTGGGCAATGGCTTCCATCACCCATTCGCGCGCCAGCGTATCGCCGCCGATGAGCTCGACCACGATATCGATATCCGGGCGCCGCACGACCTCCATGCCGTCCTGCGTGATGTACACGCCTTCACCCACCAGCCTGCGGGCTTTGTCGATGTCGCGCACCGCGACCGCTGTGACGTCGATATGGCGTCCCGCCCGGCGGGCGATTTCCTGGGCATTGCGCGTCAGAACCTTCCAGGTGCCCGCGCCGACGACGCCCAGGCCCAACAAACCAACTTTTATGGAACTCATTTACTTAATCCGTCCTTGCGGAACATTTCCTTGATACCCCGCACGGCCTGCCGGATACGTTGTTCATTTTCGATCAGTGCAAAACGCACATAGCCGTCCCCATATTCGCCAAAGCCGATGCCAGGCGACACGGCGACCTTGGCGTCCGCCAGCAAGCGCTTGGAAAACTCCAGCGAACCCACGCTTTGATAGGCTTCCGGGATTTTCGCCCAGATATACATGGACGCCTTGGGAATATCCACCACCCAGCCCGCCTCGTGCAGACCTTTGGCCAGCACGTCGCGCCGGTTGCGATACTGTTCGACGACTTGGGCGACACATTCCTGCGGGCCCTCCAGTGCGGCAATGGAGGCCACCTGGATGGGCGTGAACGTGCCGTAGTCGTGATAGCTTTTGATGCGCGCCAGCGCGTTCACCAATTGCTGGTTGCCTACCATGAAGCCGATGCGCCAGCCGGCCATGTTGTAGCTTTTGCTCATGGTGAAGAACTCGACGGCGACGTCGCGCGCGCCTTCCACCTGCATGATGGACGGCGCCACATAGCCGTCAAAAGTGATGTCGGCATAGGCCAGGTCATGGACCACCAGTATGTTGTGTTCCTTGGCCAGCGCCACAATGCGTTCAAAGAATGACAAGTCCACGCACTGCGCCGTGGGATTGCTGGGAAAGCCCAGGATCATCATCTTCGGCTTGGGGATGCTCTCGCGCACCGCCCTTTCAATTTCTTCGAAGAAGTCCAGGCCCGGCGTCATGGGCACTGAGCGTATGTTCGCGCCGGCGATGACCGCTCCATAGATGTGTATGGGATAGCTGGGGTTGGGGACCAGCACGGTGTCGCCGCGGTCCAGCGTCGCCAGCATCAAGTGCGCCAAGCCCTCTTTCGAGCCTATGGTGACGATGGCTTCGCTGTCCGGATCGATCTGCACCCCATAACGCCGTTCGTACCAGCCCGAAATGGCCTTGCGCAACCTGGGGATGCCTTTGGAAACCGAATAGCCGTGCGTGTCCGGCCGGCTGGACGCTTCGATCAATTTGTCGACGATGTGTTTCGGTGTGGGACCATCGGGATTGCCCATGGACATGTCGATGATGTCTTCCCCGCGGCGCCGCGCCGCCATTTTCAATTCACCGGTGATATTGAAAACATAGGGCGGCAAACGCTCTATACGCGGGAAATTCGTCATGATTGTCCTTGAGTGGCAAAATGGGTCTGTAACGGCGCGAAGTAGTGGCTGGCGCGAGTGCAGTGCAGCAAACCGGTAATCTAGCTTGAAGCATGCATCTTGGGCAAATAACCGATAAGTTTAAAGCCATTCAAAAAAAACCGGAAATCGCCTTGCCGCCGAAATGCTTTGCGCTATGATCAAGCTGACTTTGGGAGTTTCATGTGCAGTTACAACGCGAATCCAATCCAGCCCTCAATACGGTCACAGCCTACGGCAGCGACTATATCGAAATCAACGAAGTAAGCTTTCGGCACGCGGTGTACTTCGGCCCCGAAGGCGAAGTACACGAATGGCCGGTACAGAATGTGCAAGACATCACGGCGGAAGTCCTGCGGGCGCTGGTCGGGATGGCTGAACGCCGCGCCGGCCCCATGGCGTTCCTGGACTCTGATGCTGCACCGCACACAAAACCCGAAGGCTGCCCCGAGGTCGTGCTGGTGGGCACAGGCGCCGCGCAGCATCTCCTGCCGGCCAGCGTTACCGCGCCTTTGCTGCAAGCCGGCATCGGCATAGAAGCCATGAGCACCCAGGCGGCGGCGCGCACCTATAACATTCTGATGTCTGAAGGCCGGCGCGTGGTCGTCGCCCTATTGTTGCAAAAGGAGGCCGCATGAGCCAGATCGCCATTGGGAAAGCCATACCTGATTTCACCGCGCAAAGCACCCAGGGAGAGGTCAGCGCAGCTAGTCTGCGTGGCCATTGCGCCATCCTGTATTTCTACCCCAAGGACAACACCCCCGGTTGCACCACGCAGGCCCAAGGCTTCCGGGATAACTATCAGGCATTCGTTGATGCCGGCTGCCAGGTGGTGGGCGTCTCGCGCGATTCACTGAAGTCGCACGCCAACTTCACCGACAAGCAGGAATTGCCTTTCCCCCTGATTTCCGACCCGGAGGAAACGCTGTGCGAGCTGTTCGGGGTCATGAAACTGAAAAACATGTACGGTAAACAGGTGCGTGGAATAGAGCGCAGCACTTTTTGGATCGATGCGGACGGCGTACTGCGCCAGGAATGGCGCGGCTCGAAAGTGCCGGGCCACGTTGAAGAGGTCTTGCAGTCAGTGCGTGCGGCGCGCCAGTAAGAGCGCCATATTTCGCGTGTGAACGAACAGAATCTTAAGGAACCTCCCCCTTATGCCATTACCCAAGTTGCCGACCCGCATGGGCTCCATGGTTGCCGACGGCGATTATCAAGCCGCATCCGCCACCGCGGGGCGCGCAGATGCAAAGCCTGCGGGCGCCCCCCCGGCCGTCATGCCGCCTGACGCGCCCGCCGCCACGGAGCCAACACGCGCCAAGGCCAAGTCCCCGGCACGCCGCAAGGCCAGCACGGAAACTGAACAGCCAGCGCTGGCCACGCCCACGCCCGAACCACCGGCGCTCACCGTGGTTACGTCTCGCAGCCCCAAGAAAACGCGGCTGCAGCCGGCCAAGCGCAAGTTGTTCGTGTTGGATACGAATGTCTTGCTGCACGACTCGAACTCCCTGTTCAAGTTCGAAGAACACGATATTTTCCTGCCCATGATGGTGCTGGAAGAACTGGATCACCAGAAGAAAGGCATGTCCGAGGTGGCGCGCAATGCCCGCCAGGTCAGCCGCTTCCTGGACGGTCTGGTCAGCGGGGCCGGCGACCTGGACAAAGGCCTGAACCTGGACGGCCTCGGCAACCAGGAAGCCCTGGGACAGTTGCACTTCCAGACCTCCGCGCTGCACTCGAAGCTGCCGATAGAATTGCCCATAGGCAAGGCGGACAACGCCATCCTGAATGTCGTGCATGCCCTGCAAGGGATGCACCCCAAGCGCGAAGTCATCCTCGTCTCCAAAGACATCAACATGCGCCTGAAGGCGCGATCGCTGGGCCTGCCCGCGGAAGACTACCTGAATGACCATGTACTGGACGATTCCGACCTGCTCTATGACGGCGTCATGCCGCTGCCCGAGAACTTCTGGCTGAAGCATGGCAAAGACGTGGAATCCTGGCAGCAGGGGGGCACCACTTTCTACCGTGTCAAAGGCCCCTTGTGCTCGGAATTCATCGTCAATGAATTCGTCTACTTCGACGGCGACTTGCCGCTGCAGGCGCAAGTCAAGGAAGTCAGCGGCAAGAGCGCGGTGCTGGCCACCTTGCGCGACTATAGCCACGGCAAGAACAATGTCTGGGGCATCACGGCGCGCAACCGCGAACAGAACTTCGCCCTGAACCTGCTGATGAACCCGGACTGCGACTTTGTGTCGCTGCTGGGCCAGGCGGGCACGGGCAAGACCTTGCTGGCGCTGGCCAG
>JAEWEH010000356.1 GCA_023389535.1 Pseudomonadota bacterium | reverse complement strand
GCAGCAACTACATGCCGCGCTTAAGCCCGGCGGCGTGCTGTTCAGCTCCAATCCCCGGGGCGACAACCGCGAGGGCTGGAACGGCGACCGCTACGGCGCCTATTATGACTGGCCCACTTGGCGTGCTCTGGTGACAGCCGCCGGCTTCACGGAACTGGAGCACTACTACCGGCCCCAGGGCCTGCCGCGAGAGCAGCAGCCTTGGCTGGCCAGCGTGTGGCGTAAAGTGGGCTGAGCCTTAAAGGCTTTACACCGCATCCCCATACAAATCATACTCATCCGAATCCGTCACGCGTACGCGCACCAGGTCGCCGGGTTGCAGCGTTTTATCCGTGTTGACGAACACATTGCCGTCGATTTCGGGTGCGTCGGCGCTGGATCGCCCTATGGGGCCGTCTTCGTCGACTTCGTCGATCAGCACGTCGATGTCGCGGCCTATCTTTTGTGCCAGGCGGGCGCTTGAAATGGCTTGCTGGTGCTCCATGAAGCGGTTCCAGCGGTCCTGCTTGACCTCATCCGGGACCTGATCGGGCAGCGCGTTGGCGCGTGCGCCTTCCACGGGCGAATACTGGAAGCAGCCGACGCGGTCGAGCTGCGCTTCGGTCATCCAGTCCAGCAGATACTGGAAGTCTTCCTCCGTCTCGCCCGGAAAGCCGACGATGAAGGTGGAGCGCAGCGTCAAGTCCGGACAGGCGGCGCGCCAGTTCTTGATGCGCGCCAGGGTGCGATCCTCGAAGGCGGGCCGCTTCATGGCTTTGAGTATTTTCGGGCTGGCATGCTGGAACGGGATATCCAGGTAGGGCAGCACCTTGCCATCCGCCATCAGCGGGATGACTTCGTCCACGTGCGGGTAGGGGTAGACGTAATGCAGGCGAGTCCACACGCCGAAGCCCGCCAGGGCTTCGCAAAGCTGGGTCATGTGGGTCTTGATCGGGCGGCCGTTCCAGAAGCCGCTGCGGAACTTGACGTCCACACCGTAGGCGCTGGTGTCTTGCGAGATCACTAGCAATTCCTTCACGCCGGCCTTGACCAGGCGTTCTGCTTCGCCCATGACATCGCCGATGGGGCGGCTGACCAGGTTGCCGCGCATGGACGGGATGATGCAAAAGCTGCAACGATGATTGCAGCCTTCGGAGATCTTCAGGTAGGCGTAGTGGCGCGGTGTCAGCTTGATGCCTTGGGGCGGCACCAGGTCCACGTAGGGATCATGGCTAAGGTTGGGCGGCGCGGCTTCGTGCACGGCGCGCACCACCTGTTCATATTGCTGCGGGCCGGTGACGGCCAGGACCGCCGGGTGGACATCGCGGATCAGCGACTCTTCCACGCCCATGCAGCCGGTGACAATGACCTTGCCGTTTTCCGCGATGGCTTCGCCTATGGCGTCCAGCGATTCGGCCTTGGCGCTGTCGATGAAGCCACAGGTGTTGACGACAACGACATCGGCATTGTCATAGTCGGGGGTGATCGCATAGCCTTCCGTGCGCAACTGGGTCAGGATGCGTTCGGAATCGACCAGCGCCTTGGGACAGCCCAGGCTGACAAAGCCGACTTTGGGGGAATTCATGGTTAACCTCGTTGAGCCGCGGGCTCGTTAAAAAGAATTTGATGGCGGCAAGGGCCGGCGCGCCGGATGAAATGCGAATTGATGATAAAGTCCGATCAAAGAGAACATGCCCAGGTTTTTCATACGTGCCCGATACTTCCAAGCCCGCTCGCAACATCACCTTGTCCGACACCATGCTGGCCAGTGCGCGCAATGTGCAGGCGGTGGCGGCGGGCAAGTCGCTGTCGGACAGCCTGGCGGCGACACCCCCGGCCTTGCGGGCCTCGGCTCAGGCGGTATCGTTCCACGTCATGCGCCGTCTTGGCCTGGTGCGCGCGATCAAGGGCATCATGGTCCGCCGCACGCCGCCTAACCCCATGTTCGACGCCCTGCTGCTGGTCGCCCTGGCTTTGCTGGATGCCGCCATTGAATATGCCGACGCCCAGCCCAGCCAGCCGGAACTGCGCTATACGCCTGTCTATGCAGTGCACACGGTAGTGGACCAGGCAGTGCGCGCCGCCGACAGCGTGCAGCGCATGCGCAGCTACAAAGCCTTGCTGAACGCGACGCTACGGGGGTACATACGTGAAAGAAGCGCTATTTTAGCGCAGGCGCGGGAAAACCCGGAAGCGCTCTTCAACCACCAGGAATGGTGGATACGGCGCCTGCGCAAAGCGTACCCGCAGCACTGGCAAGCCTTGTTGGCGGCTGCCGATGTGCCTGGGCCCATGACATTGCGGGTGAACGTGCGAAGGTCGTCCGTGCAGGGCATGTTGGACGCGCTGGATGCCGCCGGCATGCCGGCAGTGCATGCAGGCGGCGACGGCATCGAACTGCTCGCCCCCCGTCCCGTCCAGGACATCCCTGGCTTCGAACAAGGCTGGTGGTCGGTCCAGGATGCCGCCGCACAACAAGCGGCGGCCTTGCTGCCCTTGTCGGCCGGCATGCGCGTATTGGACGCCTGCGCGGCGCCGGGAGGGAAGACGGCGCACATACTTGAACGTGCCGATGTGGACTTGCTGGCACTGGACGCGGACGCTTCCCGGCTCGAGCGGGTCGGCCAGAATCTGCATCGGCTGTGTCTGGACAGCTCTTCGGTGACATTGGCCTGCGCGGATGCCGCCGATCTCGCCGCGTGGTGGGACGGACAGGGCTTCGATGCCGTGCTTGCCGATGTGCCGTGCACCGCTTCGGGGGTGGTGCGCCGGCATCCGGATATACGCTGGCTGCGCCGCGAGGCGGACTTGGCCCGCACGGCGGCCTTGCAGCGGCGCATCGTCGACGCACTATGGGGCACGGTCAACCCGGGCGGTCACCTGCTGTATGCGACCTGCTCCATTTTTCCTCAGGAAGGTGAACTGCAAGCGCAGCAATTCTGTAGTCGCCACGCCGACGCGCAGCGCCTGCCCGCGCCCGGGCAAATGCTGCCTTTATCAGACGGCCCCGGCAGCCACGATGGTTTTTTCTATGCGCTGTTTGCCAAGAAGGGATGACTGATACAAAAATGGAGCCTAGTCCGGTTTTGACCATAGGACCCAGTCGCCTTGCCTGGATGAATGAATAATGATGTTGCGATTGCTGCTTACGCTTCTGTTGTGCATTTGCTTGCCGGCTCAAGCCAGCGACACGGACGCGCCCAAGGAAGGCGCGCGCGTGCTGCAGGTAGACCCTGTCGTCCATGACGGTCGCCTGTATGTGGATGCCGATGTCGACATCGAGGTGGCGGGCGAGCTGCGTAATGCTGCTGAAAAAGGCGTGCCCCTATACTTCACCGCGGATGTGGAAATCGTGTCCAAGCGCTGGTGGTGGTTCGACAAGGTCGTCGTGAAGGACCAACTGACCTGGCGCATTGTCTATAACGCCCTGACGCGCCAGTGGCGAGTCGGATCGGGGGATCTGTCGTTGCCCGAGTCTTCGCTGGATGATGCCATGTCGGCCTTGCGCAATATACGGGGATGGGCTGTCGCGGATGTCAAAGACCTGGAACACGACGTCACCTACGACGGGCGCATCCGCGTCCGGCTCGATACGTCGCTATTGGCCCGTCCCTTCCAGGTGGATGCCTATAACAGCAGTGCCTGGTCTCTTGCTACCCCATGGAAAAATTTCACTTTTTCGATCTCCATCGCCGAGCCCCGGCCTTGATCAGGTGGGTGCTGCGG
>JAEWEH010000301.1 GCA_023389535.1 Pseudomonadota bacterium | reverse complement strand
CCGCAGACCATGCACCGCAGTGACGTGCCGACCAATAATGCTCCGCCTACCGGACCGGGCACGGCCAACAAGACCGCGCCTTCAGGCGAAACGCCGCCGGCAGGCGCGCCCATGCGGACCGGTTCGGATTCCGGGACCAACGAAGGGGCTGGCACCACGATGGGCACCGACAAGAAATAACCCTGAGATCTCGGCCGCTTGGCCGCTGGCGTGCAGACCGACATACCCGCCCGCCTGGACCGACTGCCATGGTCGGCGTGGCACTGGCGCATGGCGATCGCGCTGGGCACGGCATGGGTGCTTGACGGTCTGGAAGTCACCCTGGTCGGTTCGTTCGGCAGCATTCTTGAACGACCTGAGACCTTGGGGCTGACTGCCGTGCAGGTCGGGTGGGCCGGATCCCTGTATGTCATGGGCGCTGTAACAGGCGCCCTGTTTTTTGGACGAATGGCCGATACGATAGGGCGCAAGCGGCTTTTTCTGGCAACTTTAGCCATCTACATGACGGCGACGCTGCTGACGGGAATCTCCACCAGCGCGTGGTTTTTTATCGTGTGCAGGTTCGTTACGGGCCTAGGCATAGGCGGCGAGTATGCAGCAATCAATTCCGCCATCGACGAACTCGTGCCGGCACGAGTACGTGGGCGGGTCAGCCTGGCAATCAACGGCAGTTTTTGGATCGGCGCTGCAGCAGGCGCGGGGCTTAGCTTGATATTGCTGGACGAAGCCCTGGTTCCTGTCGAATGGGGCTGGCGCTTGGGCTTCATCATGGGGGCGGCGTTCGCCCTGGCCATTGTGCTGGTACGCCGACATGTGCCGGAAAGCCCTCGGTGGCTGCTGATCCATGGCAGGGTGGCTGAAGCCGAGCGCATTGTTGCCGATATTGAGGCAGCATGCCTGAGTGCGGATGCGGCCGGGCAGCCGGTGATACCGGCAAGCAAACAGACGGTGATCGGTGCGCGGGATGCGCCGCGATTGATGGAAATCTTACGGGTGCTGTTTCACACTTACCGCCGACGCGCCGTCGTGGCCTTGGCTCTGATGGCATCGCAAGCGTTTTTCTACAACGCCATATTCTTTACCTATGCCCTGGTATTGACGCGATTCTATGGGATCGCTGACAGCAGGGTCGGTTTGTATATTTTTCCGTTTGCTTTGGGTAATGTGCTGGGGCCAGTTTTACTGGGACCGCTATTCGACCTGGTAGGCCGCCGCCGCATGATCGCAGCGACTTATATATTGGCCGGTGCGGGCCTGGGTATGACGGCATGGGCGTTCCAGCAGGCGGCGCTCGATGCTACAGGTCAGGCCCTTTGCTGGTCGGCGGTATTTTTCCTCGCCTCGGCCGCGGCCAGTTCGGCGTACTTAACCGTAAGCGAAGTCTTCCCGCTGGAGATGCGTGCGCTGGCCATATCTGTGTTCTTTGCCATTGGTATGGGAATAGGGGGCGCAGTCGGGCCAGCCCTGTTCGGAATATTGATCGAGAGTGGCCAGAGATCGGCCCTAGCAGGCGGATATGCATTCAGCGCCGCCCTGATGATCTTGGCCGGTTTTATTGCTTTGCGCTTGGGCGTGGATGCGGAGCGCCGCGGACTCGAGGAGATCGCCCGGCCCCTGACGGCCGACGCGGCCGCAGCTCATTACAAGCTGCGGGGCGACGCCTCCTCGAATATGCTGGACAGCCAGGACGACAAATGTTGAAGCTTGGTCCATGTGCCGCCGGCCGACATCAATGGGGCTATTTCCCTTTGGAAGGCTGATTGCCGCCCGTGGCTCCGGAGCCGCTCATGCCGGACGCTTGCTGGCCCGTCTGATCTGCACCCGAATCACGGCTTACACGTATGCGATTGTCCACATCGTGCACCCCCAGGCAGCGGTCGGCGCAATTTTCAATGGCATGTTTGTCGCGGCGATCTTTGACGGTCCCGCTTAGACTTACCTGCCCATTCGATACGTCGACGGTAACGTCCGATACATCAAGGCCGCTATAGCTTAGGGATTCGCAGATGTCTTCCCGTATGCGTTCGTCCGAGCGCTGATATCCCTTGGGCAGCGTACCCGGGCTGCGTTGCTGGTAGGCGCCGCGGCCGCGTCCGCCCATGAAGCCGCTTTCTCCATAGGCCCGGCCGTACTCGTCATCGAAACTGCTTCCGCGCTGATAGGATTCGCGCCCCGGGCAGCCGCGCTCGAAACCGCCTGCCTGGCCGCCCTGGCCGGCGCCTGTGCCATAGCCATGGGATCGGCCGCCGCTGTACCCGCCAAAGCGTTCGCTTTCACCGCCATAGCCATACTCTCCGCTATAGCCGCCATACCCTGTTTCGCGACTGTGCCGATCGCCACGCCCATATTCTTCGTCGCGTTGGCCCCAAGGCCGGCTTTGCCGGTCGTAACCGCCACGAGGTCCTGAATCGTCCATGTTGCCGTAGTTGCTACGCTCAAATTGGTTGCGGCGTTCTTGTCGCCCCTCGAATAAGGGGACGCCCGGGTCGTATGGCGCATCGGCGTCCGGCCTGGTCTGCCACGAGCCGCCACTTGATCCGCCGCGGTAATCCCTGCCGCTGCGTTGGTCGGAATACCGGCCTTCGTTGGACCGGCGTCGTTGATCGTCATTTCGCATGATGTGCTCTCCAAGGAATATTTGCTGCATGTTTCCGTGCCGCCTTCTAGATTTCGGGCGGTGGGGTGGATGCAGCAAGCCATATGCCGGAGAGCGCCCGGAGGGCGCCGTGGGTTTCGTGCGTGGGCTAGGCCTGGGCCCACCAGAGACCGGTCATCGCCGTGAAGGACCCGTCTTCTTCGATGGCCAGCGCATTGCGGACTTCTTCAGGAGCTTCGCGCTGCAACTGGCGCAGCATGGTGACGCGATCACTGCTGGTTCGCATGCGCGTCACCCACGACGCGAATTCCAGGCGCGTGGGCCAGCTCCAGTGACGGATGGCCGTAAAACCGGCCTGCTCCAGCAGGTGCGCCCATTCTGAAGGCGAGCGATCGCGCACATGTGAGCGGTCACGCAGGATTTCCATGGTCTGCAAATGGGTGTCTACCAATGCATCCTCGCAGCCTTCGATATCGATCATCAGGAAGCGGCCGCCCGGCTTGATGACACGGCGTATCTCTTCAAGAGCGGCCGGCAGGTCGCGCCAGTGATGGGCGCTGTACCGCGA
>JAEWEH010000226.1 GCA_023389535.1 Pseudomonadota bacterium | reverse complement strand
CGTGAGGCGTATAGAGTCTTGTCCTGATATGCATGCTCTGTTGATTTATGCGTGTTTGGCACACCCGCCCGTTTCGGGCACAATCAAAATTCATAATTACTGAGCAAAAAGGAGACCCCTATGTACTCTCGCGCCCTTGCCGCGCTGGTGCTCGGCGTATGCTGCGCCACACCGGCCATCACCGTGGCGGCAGATGCCTGGCCCAACCAACCCATACGCTTTGTCGTGCCTTTCCCGCCGGGCGGCCCCACCGACCTGATGGCGCGCCTGATCGCCGAGCCGTTGGCGCAGAAGCTGAGAACGACCGTGGTGGTGGAAAACAGGGCAGGGGCCAGCGGCAATATCGGATCCGCCCATGTGGCGCAGGCCAAGCCGGACGGCTACACCATCCTGCTGGCCGCCAGCGGCAACATGTCCGTGAACCAGACGCTGTTCAAGAACCTGCAATACGACCCCATCAAGGACTTTGCCTCCATCATCCAGATCTCCAAATTCCCCCTGGTTCTGGAAGTAAAAAGCTCCACCCCGGTCAAGACCGTGCAGGACTACATCGCTTATGCCAAGGCCAACCCGGGCAAGGTCACATTTGGCTCGGCAGGGAATGGTTCGCCCCAGCACCTGGGCGGCGAACTGTTCAAGACGATCACCCAAGCCCCCATCCAGCATATACCTTACAAGGGCGCCGGCCCCGCATTGACCGACTTGATGGGCGGGCACATCTTCAGCATGTTCGATATCCTGGGCAGTTCCATGCAGTACATCAACAATAAGGATTTCCACCCGATTGCCGTCACGACCACCACGCGATCCAAGCAATTGCCTGATGTGCCCACCATGCAGGAAGCGGGTATAGCAGGCTTCGACTATTACGCCTGGCACGGCATCGTCACGACCGCCGGTACGCCCGATGCCGTCATCAAGAAATACAACACGGCTCTGAATGAAATATTCCAGGACCCCGAATTCGCCAAGCGCTGGGAAGGCATAGGCAGCGAAGTGGTCGGCGGCCCACCGGAACAATTCACCAAGCTGGTCCATACAGAAGCCGAACGGCTGGGCGGTATTGTCCGGGAACTGGGCGTGCAGTTGGATTAGGCCATTAATCGGACTCCACCTTCCCCCGCATGCGCTTCACTTCGCCCCGCAGCGTCTTGCGCTGCAGCCTGCGGCGCTGCGATCCCAGCGTAGGGCGCGTTGGCTTGCGGGACTTGGGTGGCGTGGCGACGCTGTCGACCAGCGCTTGCAACCGCTCCATGGCATGCGCCTTGTTTTGCTCCTGGCTGCGGCTGTTCTGCGCCTTGATCACCACTACACCTTCCGCCGTGATCCGATGATCGCGCAGGGCCAAAAGCCGTTCCTTGATATCGTCAGGCAAGGACGAATCGGCAATTGAAAAGCGCAAATGAATCGCGCTGGATACCTTGTTGACGTTCTGTCCGCCCGCGCCTTGCGAGCGCACAGCGGTAATGATTATTTCGTCTTCGGCGATAGGGAAGGAAGGCTTGCGCATGTGAACTGTGTAGGCGGCGATGTGCCTTTATTGACCCGATAAGAGTTTAGCGTGGCATTCGCAGCACGCGCCGTTTGCAATCGCAAAGCTGCGACAATCCGGTCTACGGGCAGTTCAGCATTCGTTAAGCCGCCGTGGCGCGCTGTCAGGCCTTCTGGACTAACGCAATGGCTGGTGCGTTTTCAACCAATCACGCAAGGCATTATTCATTCGGGTCTGCCAGCCGTCGCCGCCGACTTTGAACGCCTCAATGATATCGGCGTCATATCGCACTGTCAGCGAAACTTTGCGACACGCGCTAAGCGGGCGGCCCATACGTTTCAGTTGTTTGAACTCGGCCTTGCTCAATTCATAGGTATCCGGGTCAGCAGCAATGCCGGAATTGATTGCTGCATTCTCGGCCTCGGTGGGCATGATCAATTTACGTTTGCTCGACATAGTTCTGTACCTCGCGTCGGCTTGCCTTGCGTAGGCTAATCACATGTATGTTGTCGACTCGCTGTCAAGCGAAACACCGTGTTTGGCACGGTTGGTCTTATCCTTAGCCGAATCAAAAGTGATTTCCATATTTATTGTAGTTACGTTAAGTTCTGTAGTCCACGCAGTTATCGCCCCCCGGAGCAAACCATACTAACTGCTAGACGAAGCGTTTTTCGGCCCGGCGGACAATTCCGTCCAATGTTCCTAGTAGGCCGTTAGCCCTACATTGCATGCTTCTGCTCTGCAAATGCATATAATCGAGCTGCGCAAGGCTGAAAAATTGCGGGAACTGCCCTCGCCGCTGCAAGCCTGGATCGCCTGCCTGTTGCACAACCTGGACGAGGCTGTCATGAATTCAATTACCCATCCCCCCGTCAAAGAAGCGCTCAAAATCCTGGAAACAATGCTCGGCGACGAAGAATTGCGCCTGATCGCCGAGCGGCGCGAGCAGGCGCTGGTCGATGCCGAAGATATCATCGACTATGCCCGCCATGAAGGCCGAGAAGAAGGACGAGAAGAAGGTATCGAGGAAGGCGAACAGAAAGGTTTGCAGCGGCAGCGGCAAACGCTGCTACGCATGCTGGAACGCAAGTTCGGCCGGTTGGCGCAGCCTTACCACACAGGGTTGTCTCAGGCCGATGCGGTACAACTGGAAGCGTGGTTCCTGAGGCTTGTTGACGCCCAGCGCATTGAAGATGTCTTCGCCTGATTAGCCGAGCCGTCGTTCAGCCGGCCAGCGGCCAGCGGTGAGCGACGACGACCCGTACTCCGAGGTGTTGTTCCGCATGTCGTCGCAACATGGAACTATCCCGGCTCATGCCAAGGATTGACGAGCGCCGCCCCTGTTTTGGAATAGCCGCCCTCGTCGCGTGAAACGATCGTCAAGCCATGGTGTAAGGCGGTGGCGGCAATGATGAGATCAGGCTGAGAAAAAGTGTGGCCGGCTTTTCGCCCTTCCTCGACCATCAGCCGCCACTTGAACATGATGTCTTCGCTGACAGGCAGCGCGCGGTTCTGAAACATGGGGCGCAGCTGCAAGTTCAACCAGTCGCCTAGCGCTGCCCGCTTGTGGACATCTGCAATCAGCTCGATGCCGAAGCGGATTTCGGCAAAAGTCACAGCACTGACGTACAGGCTGTCCAGCGGCTGAGCGGCCACAAAGGCCACGACCTTGGGTTCCGGCTTTGGCCTGCGAAGCTCGGACAAGACATTGGTGTCGAGCAGCCAGCCCTTCACAGTTGTACACCCCGCACTGGCATAGCCTTTGAGCCAGGGATCACAAGTTCAATGTCGCGATGCGGCGAGGCTTGCAATGCCGCTACCAAGGCGCGCCCTGTGCGGTCGCCCTGCAGACGTCTGAATTCCTCGGCGGCGACCACCACGACTTCATCGCGTCCATGCACAGTCACATGCTGCGGCCCTTCGCTGCGAACACGACGCACTAGTTCGCTGAATCGGGCCTTGGCATCCTGAAGCAGCCAGTGCCCCGGTGGCGGTGCAGGGCGTTTGGAGGGTGTTTTGTTGGAATTAGATCTGGTCATGCTGACTAGATTAGCATGCGTACATACTTTGCGCCAGTACATGTCGTCTACCAAAAATTGCGCTGATGGCATCCTCGGGGCACTATACTTTCCTCCAATATGCCCGCGACCAACGCATGGCAACCGTTGCCCTCCGATAACATGCACAACACCATCCTTTAACCCAAGGACGCTGCCCAGTGAACATCAGACAGCTCGAGGCATTTTGCAAGGTGATGGAAACGGGCAGCATGTCCGAGGCGGCGCGTTCGCTTGGGGTGTCCCAGCCGGCCATTTCCAAGTCCATACGCTTGCTTGAACAGGCTTTGCGACTGACCCTGTTCAAGCGATCGGGCGACAGGCTGTACCCCAGCATGGAAGCCCAGCGCCTGTATCCCGGCGCACATAAGATCTTCGAAGAGCTGGAAAACACCGTCGAACTAAGCCGGAAGTTGCACGCGGCGGAAGTCGGGACACTGAAAATCGCCGCAACCTACGCGGTGACCGCCGCCTACATACCCGAATCCATCGCCGCGTTTCACCACCACCGGCCGCTGGCAGATATCCAGTTCATGGCCTTGCCGCCGCGGCAGATCATCGAACTGGTGGCAAGCCGGGAACTGGACGCGGGCTTTCTGTATGAGCCGATTGCCGATCCCAACGTGCGCCAGATACCCCTGTGCGATGTGGACATAGTGTGCGCGCTGCCGACCCAGCATCATCTGAACAGCAAAGACATCATCACCGGCCACGATCTTGCCCGTGAGACGCTTATTTCTTTCAGTGAAGATGCATACGCGGGCGGCGTGCTGGCGCAGCAATGCCGGGCGGCGGGTATGCCCTGGAAAGTCAGCATTGCCGTGAATCAGACCGTCGTTGCAATGAGGATGGCCGCCGAAGGCATAGGGGTGGCGGTCATCGATTCCTTGGGCCTGAATGCCGATGCGCCGCAAATTTCGGTCAAGCCATTCCAGCCGCGTACGGTGCTGCATGTCTCTGCGATTGTGCCCTCGCACCGCCCGCTGTCCCGGCTGGGCGAAGAATTTATCAATAGCCTGGCGACGGTGGTGGCCCGGCGCGCGGAACAGTCCCAGGGATTTCACAAGGTGGCCAATCCCGGCTAGCCGACTCACCTGGCCATCAGGCCACTACGGAAAAGCACCTTCCGGACACATTCCGTCTTTCGGCCCAGCCTACGCCTTCCCCATAACTTCCAGTTTCGCCCGATCGCGCCGAAAGTCATGGGTTAGACAGATTCCGGCCTGGCTCTTTAGTATTTCATCAATACAAAAGGAGACAGGCAAATGGACTTCTACGCGGCGGATACCCATACCGAAATTCGTGACGTCATCAAGGCGATATGCGCGCCTTTTGGCGACACATACTGGCGAAAGAAAGATAAGGAAGGGACATTTCCCGAAGACTTCTACGCGGCGATTGCCGGCGGCGGCTGGCTGGGCATTGCGACACCCGAGGAATACGGCGGCGCCGGCCTGGGCATGACCGGGGCACTGAACATGCTGCAGGAAATCGCCGAGTCGGGCGGGGGCATGAACGGCGGTACCTCTGTGAAGATCAATATCTTCGGCCTGGGGCCTTTGATCAAGTTTGGCACGGAAGAACAAAAGCAGCGGATCATCCCGCTGATCATCGGTGGCAAGGCGAAAACATGTTTCGGCATCACCGAGCCGGACGTGGGGCTCAACACCACCCAACTGAAGACCAAAGCCGTTCGCCAGGGCGATCATTATGTCGTCTCGGGCGCAAAGACCTGGATATCCACCGCCCAGGAGGCCGACTACATACTGCTGTTGGCGCGCACCACGCCGTTGGAACAGGTCAGCAAACCCACGGAAGGCCTAAGCCTGTTCCTGACCCCGCTGGATCGCAAGTACGTACAGGTCCATGAAATCGACCGCATGGGCCGCTGCGCCGTGGATGCCAACCAGGTGTTCATTGATGGCCTGCCTGTGCCTGCCGCCGATCTGATCGGCGAGGAAGGCAAAGGCCTGAAATACGTCTTCGACAGCATGAACCCCGAACGCATGGTGGTTGCCGCCGAAGCGGTCGGTATCGGCCGGGCGGCACTGCGCAAGGCGGCCAGCTACGCCAAGGAACGCATTGTCTTTGGTCGCCCTATTGGGCAAAACCAGGGCGTCCAGCATCCCCTGGCGCGTTGCTGGATGGAACTCGAAGCGGCCAACCTGCTGGCGTTCAAGGCAGCATGGCTGTTCGACCGTGGCGAGCCCTGCGGCCTGGAGGCCAATGCCGCCAAGTATTTGGCCGGCGAAGCCGGTTATCGGGCCTGCGAAACCGCTGTGCTGACATTAGGCGGCAATGGGTTTGCCAAAGAATTTGATGTCGAGCGCTATCTGCGCGACATCATGATTGCGCGCATCGCCCCAATCACACCACAGCTTATTTTCTCGTACGTCGCTGAAAGAGCCCTGGGATTACCGAAGTCCTACTAAGCACAGCACCATAACGGCATGCACACCTGGGCCCGCATGGCCCGGGAAAGCAAAACGGCATAGGGAGATCACCTGTGGATTCAGCATCTGAAGCCGCGATTGCGACGGATACCGACGAGCCCGTCCTGTATTCACTGACGGCGGGCTTGGCGACCATCACCTTGAACCGGCCTGACAAGCTCAATAGTCTGAATGCGGCCATGCATGAACGCCTGCGGGCGTTACTGACGGACATCGGCTCAAACCCAGATGTTCGCGCGCTGCTGATCGCCGCCAAGGGCCGGGCGTTCTGCGCCGGGCAGGACTTGAACGAGCGGCGCAGCGACTCGGGGCAGTCCAGGCCCGACCTTGGCCTGACCCTTGAAAAAAACTGGAACCCACTCGCGCGGGCACTGCGCTATATGCGGGTGCCGACCGTCTGCGCGGTTAACGGGGTCGCGGCCGGCGCGGGCGTCAGCATTGCCTTGGCCTGCGATCTGGTGATCGCCGCGCGCTCGGCAAGCTTCGTATTGTCCTTTTCCAGATTGGGTCTCATTCCCGATGCAGGTGCAACCTATCTGCTGCCCAGGCTGGTCGGCGAGGC
>JAEWEH010000199.1 GCA_023389535.1 Pseudomonadota bacterium | reverse complement strand
GCGTCGTACATGCTGTGTCCGCCGAACCACCAGTGGCCCAGCGCCCCGAACAGCAAGGTGGCCAATACCAGCAGCAGCGCATACAAGGCATGCAGCGCCAGGCGGCGCCTGAAATATTTGGGATGCAGCAATGGCTCGTTGCGGGACTCATACATGGAAAGCTTCCCCTTCATACAAAAATGGACAAGCCCATGGCGGCTGCGGCATAGAGCCTGCGCGCCGCCTTCAGTTGATGCGGCCGTAGTCTACTCGATTTGTAAACCGGCGGGGTTAACAGTGTGATGCAGTCAGCGAAACCGAGAGCCGTGGGACAGTGCATCGCTTAGTATTATTTACTGGTTTCGAAATAGTGAATATAAATAGTATATTATTCAATATAAAGAATTTATCGCATAGAATGCACGCCAACTTGGTTGACCGACCCGCGCAGTGGTGGTTGATAGAGCGGGAGCGTGTGCATGTGCCAGATCTAAGTATCGTGTTTTTCTTTAATTGTCGGGTGCAGAACTCCAAAGGATAGAGGGAATGAAAGTACAGAAAATAGCAGGCGCATTGGGCGCCGAAATCAGCGGCATCGACTTACGCGAGCGGCTCAGCGCCACGCAGGCACAGGAGGTGCGCCAGGCGTTGCTGGATCATCAAGTCATCTTCCTGCGCAATCAGGACCTGACCCCCAGGCAGTTTCTCGACTTCGCCCAAGCGATGGGCGAACCCGTGGAATATCCCTTCGTCAAAGGGCTGGATGAGTTTCCCCAGATCATAGAAGTGAAGAAATTGGAAACGGAGACCGTCAATTTCGGCGGCATCTGGCACTCCGATACGACTTATCTGCAAGAGCCGCCCATGGGTTCCATGCTCTTGTCCCGCGAAGTGCCTCCTTACGGTGGCGACACCATGTTCGCCAACCAGGAGCTGGCTTACAACGCCTTGTCGGACACGATGAAAGGCCTGCTGGACGGCTTGGTGGGAATCAGTTCCTCGGCCAAGGCGGATGTCTCCCGCACCCGCGAAGACCGTATCAGGACGGACGGCAAAGGCCAGGCGCCCGTGGATTACATGGCCGAACACCCCATCGTACGTACCCACCCCGAGACGGGGCGCAAGAGCCTTTATGTCAACATTGCCCACACCGCGGGGATCAAAGGCATGACGGACGAAGAGTCGGCGCCCATCCTGTCATTTCTTTTCCAGCACCAGATCAAGCCGGAATTCACCTGCCGCTTCAGCTGGACGCAGCATGCCATCGCGTTCTGGGACAACCGCTGCGCCATGCATAACCCCGTGAACGACTATCACGGCTTTCGGCGCGTGATGCAAAGGATCACGCTAAAGGGAGATAGGCCCCGGTAAGGCGTCGGGCATGGGACGGCTTCTTACTGAGCGGTTGTCCCGCCATCGATAACCCAGGCGGCGCCGCGGATTTCACGGGCGTCGGACGAGCACAGGTAGCGACACAGGGCGGCGACCTCTTGGGTCGTGACAAATTTCCCCGAGGGCTGCTTCAGGCCCACCAGTTTCGCCGTGGCAGTGTCATTGTCCAGGCCTTCCCTTTCGACCAGTGCATCGATTTGTTTTTGCACCAGCGGCGTCAACACCCAGCCGGGACAAATGGCATTACACGTAACATTGGTGGCCGCAAGTTCCAATGCCACCGATTTGGTCAGGCCCACCAGGCCATGCTTGGTCGCTACATAGGCGGGCTTGTTGGCGCGTGCGCGCAAGCCGCTGATGGACGCGATATTGACAATGCGGCCCCAGCCTTTCCCCACCATGCCCGGTATGGCCAGCCGCATGGTATGAAAGCTTGCCGATAGATTTACCGCCACCATGTCATTCCATTTCTGCACCGGAAAGTCCGTAATGGGGCTGACATGCTGCATGCCTGCGTTGTTCACCAGTATGTCCAGGGCCCCGTGCCGGCTTTTGATGGTGGCCATCATTTGCTCGATTTCATCGGGATTGCGCAAGTCGCAGGCTTGAAAGAAGACATCGACATGATGCTGATCTGAAAGTTGCTTGCGTAATTTATCGGCCTCCGTCTGATCCGCGAGCCCATTGATGACCAAGGTTGCACCGGCTTCCCCTAATGCATTGGCCACTGCCAGGCCGATGCCGCTGGTGGAACCGGTAACGAGCGCCACCTTTCCTTCCATTGTTTTCATATGTCTTTGTCCCCTATAAGTAAGTAGCGCGCTGGTACCGCTTGGTTTGAGGTGTCGCCGAGCATGGTAGGGCAGGAAAATTTATACGTCCAATATAAAATAGGCGATCGATTTATATGAATTGTTAATAAATACATGAACATCGAAACCAAAGACCTGCGGTCTTTCCTTGTGTTGGCGGAAGAGGAGAATTTTTCGCGTGCGGCCAGCCGGCTCAATATCGCGCAGCCTGCGCTAAGCCTGCGGATCAGGGATCTGGAAGAAAAACTCGGTACGCGGCTATTGGACCGGACGACAAGACAAGTGAAATTGAATGCCGCCGGGGAAGTCCTTGCGGCAGAGGCCAGGAAAATACTGCTCGGTCTTTCACAAGCGGTGGTCGCCACCCAGAGCGCCGGCAGGGGCGAATCGGGCACCTTGCGGATAGGATATACAAAGCGGGCATCATACTTTCTACTGCCTTCGTTTCTACGCAGGCTCAGCGCAGAATATCCCAAACTTCGCCTGGATATCCATAACCCGTTGACTACCGGCTATCTGTACGCGGGCGTGCTGGACGGTAGCCTGGATATAGCGCTCAGCTATTTTCGTGAAAGACAGGACAAGCAGTTGGCCTGCGAGTCCTTTACGCAAAGTGAGCTGGTGTTGGTGATGCCGTCCACGCATCCCTTGGCGGCGTCGCGCGATGTCGACCTACGACAATGCGCCGCCGAGCGATTCGTGGCTTATCCATCGACAGGGGGCTTTTATCTTCGAACCGTCATGGAGCGTCTGTGCCAGAACGCAGGATTTAGGCCGTTTGTCACGAATGAATCATCCGATACCGAGGCGCTACTGTGCCTGGTCGCCACGGGGCGCTATTTAGCCATCCTGCCGCGTGAAATGGAAGGGCTGGGGTCTGAAGGCATCGTGTACAGAAATATAAAAACCGGCAACGCA
Organism: Pseudomonadota bacterium; assembly: GCA_023389535.1. Taxonomy (GTDB): domain Bacteria; phylum Pseudomonadota; class Gammaproteobacteria; order Burkholderiales; family Burkholderiaceae_B; genus UBA6240. The sequence continues at coordinate 1,522 of JAEWEH010000199.1, read as the reverse complement.
ATCGTCCAGCACGGCGCTCTGTGGCTCAAGACGAGCGAGAACCTCGCCGTGCCGCTCGCGTTGTCGATCCTGCGCGAGGCCTCACGGCCCGGCCAGCGCGGCGCTGCCGCCGCAATGCCCGGCCATGCAGGATGACTTGTTGGTCCCACTGCTGCGGCATGGGCCATTCGGATAGGAGGGCAAGCCTGGGGCGCCGCGCAAAGCAATACGATTTACACTAAGCGTCTGACCGCATCAGAATACAAGGAGGAGATCCGTCTTATGAACGCCGCAAACCCTACCTCAATGCTAGATATCAACGCTCCGGATTGGGTGCGTCACGCGCGCCTGAAAGAGTGGGTGCAGGAAATCGCCGCGCTGACGCAGCCGGACCGGATCGAATGGTGCGACGGTTCACAGGCCGAGTACGACCGGCTGTGCGATGCCATGGTGCAGGCAGGCACCCTGCGCAGATTGAATCCGGCCAAACGGCCTAATTCCTATCTGGCATGGTCGGACCCCAGCGATGTGGCGCGGGTCGAGGACCGTACCTTTATTTGCTCCGAGCGACAGGAAGATGCGGGCCCCACCAATAACTGGATGGCGCCGGCACAGATGCGGACAACACTGAATGCCTTGTTCGAAGGCTGCATGCGGGGCCGCACCCTGTATGTCATTCCCTTTTCCATGGGCCCGCTGGGGTCGCCCATTGCGCACATCGGGGTCGAGCTTACCGATTCCCCCTATGTCGTCGTGAATATGCGCATCATGACGCGCATGGGCCGGCAGGTCTACGATGTATTGGGTGTCGACGGCGATTTTGTGCCCTGCGTGCATTCGGTTGGCAGTCCGCTGGATAAAGGGCAGGCCGATGTGCCCTGGCCCTGCAACGACACCAAATACATCGTGCACTACCCTGAAACCCGCGAGATCTGGTCGTTCGGATCCGGCTATGGCGGCAATGCGCTGTTGGGCAAGAAATGTTTTGCGCTGCGCATCGCGTCCAGCATGGGCCGCGACGAGGGCTGGCTGGCCGAGCATATGCTGATTCTGGGCGTGACCTCGCCGCAAGGCCAGAAGATGCACGTCGCGGCGGCGTTTCCGTCGGCTTGTGGCAAGACCAATTTCGCCATGATGATCCCGCCCGCTTCTCTGCCCGGGTGGCAAGTCACTACCATCGGCGACGACATAGCCTGGATCAAGCCGGGCGCCGATGGCAGGCTACGCGCTATCAATCCCGAGGCCGGCTATTTCGGCGTGGCCCCGGGTACCAACGAGAAAACCAACTACAACTGCATGGCCTCGCTGCGGCAGAACGTATTGTTCACCAATGTGGCGCTGACTGACGATGGGGATGTCTGGTGGGAAGGCATGGGGCCGGCGCCCGCGCATTGCCTGGACTGGCAAGGGCGCGACTGGACGCCGGACAGCGGCCGCAAAGCCGCCCATCCCAATGCACGATTCACGGTATCGGCCCAACAGAATCCCGTCATCGACCCAGACTGGGACAACCCCGAGGGCGTCACCATCGACGCTTTTATCG
>JAEWEH010000182.1 GCA_023389535.1 Pseudomonadota bacterium | reverse complement strand
CCTGGGCCAGTTCACGCAGCGGCCGGGCGATCAGCCGCGCCAACCACCAAATGCCCAGCAAGCAGGCGACGGACATGGGTAAGGAATAATAGAAGGATCGCCAGAATAGGTCGTCCAGCCTTGACATGGCGCTGTCCGTCGGGCGCTGGGCCACGATGCCCCATCCGGTCGAGGCCACCGGCGCGAAGCCGGCCAGCATATCCACGTTGGAGCGGCTGGTGATGCGGCGTGCTCCTTCTTCGCCGCGCCGCAAAGCCTGAATGACGGGATTGCTGGGACTTGCCGCACCTATGTAGTCGGTAGAAGGGTGATAGATATAGCGTCCAATCTGGTCGACCACATATAGCGACGAGCCGTCTTTGTAATAATGCTGGCCAAGCGTGGCCTGAAGCGCATTGGCCGCGTGCAGGTAGATCGTGCCGCCGACAAACCCGCCATAAGACCCATCGTTCATGATTATCGGGTGGGCTATCATGATGAGCCAGCGCCCACTGGGGGCCAGAAAGGGATCGCTGATCCCGCCGCCCTGGTGTTCCAGCATGCGCAGCGAGGCCTCGCTTCTTAAAGCGGTGCCACGCAGACCCAAATCGCTCGGCACCGTGGCGGTGACCATCCCGTGGGCGTCGGAGATGAATAACGAATTGAAGTTCTCCGTCATGCGGCTGAGCTGCATCAATTCTTCCTGGTCCGCAGGTGTGTGCGCGCCATTTTGCGCGATCTCCGTGGCGACCGATTCCAGCATCTGGCGCGACGAACGCAAATAATGCTCGGTGATCTGCGCCAGTTTGTTGGCGTAGACGCGGTTCAACTCCAGCGTGTTATGCAGCGGAATTTCGCGCTGCACTTTGTAGGCCGCATACAGGCTGTTGCCCAGCGCAAGCAGGACGAAAAACAGGCACATCCATAAAATGAGGCGTTGCAGGTCGACGCGCAGAAATGATCGTTTCATGGACATGGTTGGAAGTTGGGTTTGTCTTGCCGGCGACACGGGGCGGCCGATGCCGGGGGATTATAGTGAATGCGTGCCGCAGCGCGGTAGAATTCGGGTCCGGCTGTCGCGGCCGCAATCGGTTGATTTATTTCCATGTTTGTTTCTTCTGTCGCCGTTATTGGCGGAGGCCCAGCCGGCCTGATGGCGGCCGAAACCCTGGCGCATGCCGGTGTGCGTGTCGATCTTTATGATGCCATGCCGTCGGTCGGCCGGAAATTCCTGCTGGCCGGGCGTGGCGGCCTGAACCTGACGCACAGCGAAGTGCCGGCCCTGTTCCTCTCGCGCTACGGTTCGCGGTCTGGGCAGGTGGCCGAATGGCTGCAGCACTTCGATGCCGCCGCTTTGCGGCAATGGGCGCATGAGCTGGGCGTCGATACTTTCGTAGGCTCGTCGGGCCGCGTGTTTCCGGCCGAAATGAAGGCGGCGCCGCTGTTGCGGGCGTGGCTGCATCGGCTGCGCGCCGCTGGCGTCCGCGTGCATGCGCGTCACCGATGGCTGGGCTGGGATGAAAACGGCCAGCTGCTGATGGAGACAGCTCAGGGCCGGCTGCGCCTGAACGCCGACGCAGTGGTGCTGGCGCTGGGTGGCGGCAGTTGGGCCCGTCTTGGTTCCGACGGGGCCTGGCAGGAAGTCTTGCAGGCCCAGGGTGTGGAGGTTGCCCCCTTGATGCCGGCCAATTGCGGGTTTACGGCAGATTGGACGCCATACTTCGCAGAGCGTTTTGCCGGCCAGCCGCTGAAAGGCATCGCCATGGCGCCGGCCGATGGGGCCATGAAACGCGGCGAAGCCATGATTACCGTAGACGGCCTTGAAGGCGGCCTGCTCTACGCCTGGTCGGCCAGTTTGCGTGATGCCATCACGCGGGGCGGCAAGGCGATCGCCCACATGGATTTGTTGCCTGACCGGGATTTCGCGACTGTGCTGGCCGAGGTCGGCCGGCCACGCGGGGCGCGATCCTGGTCCAGTCATCTGGGCAGCCGTTTGGGGCTGCGCGGGGCCAAGCTCGGCCTGCTGCGCGAATGCCTGCCTCGCGAACAATTCCATGATCCCGCGGCGGTGGCCCGGGCGATCAAGCGCCTGCCTGTTACTTTGATTGGAACCCGGCCCATGGACGAAGCCATCAGTACCGCGGGCGGCGTCCGCCTTGAAGAGCTGAACCAGAATCTGATGATACGAACGATGCCGGGCGTATTTTGTGCCGGGGAAATGCTGGACTGGGAGGCGCCGACCGGGGGCTATCTATTGACGGCATGCTTTGCCAGCGGTGTCGCGGCGGGACGCGGCGTGCTGCGCTGGCTGGGTAAGGAACAACGGCCCGGGCAGGGCCAACCCGGTTGACGCGGCGGCGCTAAGGCGTGTGGCGGATAGGAACGATATCCGACCCGCCATCAGCGCCCCTGGTCGCGCAGCACGGCCTCGAGCGCTTCCAGCAACCGGCCGGCGTGTACCTCGTTGAAGACCAGGGGTGGACGTATCTTCAAGGTATTCGCATGAAAGCCCGTGGCCGAGATCAGGACCCGGCGTTCGCGCAAGCCATTGACAATGGCGGCCGCCATGGCGGCGTCCGGTGCTTTCGTGGCTCGGTCCTTGACCAGTTCCACGCCGGCATACAAGCCCGCGCCGCGCACATCGCCCATGCATGCGTGACGCTCGGCCAGATCCCGCAGCCCATCGCGCAGCACAGCGCCGACCCGGCGGGCGTGATCCAGCAGGTTTTCGTCGCGAATGACGTCGTAAGTCGCTTGCGCGGCCGCTACCGCCACCGTATTCCCGCCAAAAGTATTGAAGTAGCGCATGTCATGTCCGAAACGGGCGACAACGTGCGGGCTTACCGCGACGCCGGCGACGGGAAAGCCATTACCCATGGGTTTGCCCATCGTTACGATATCGGGCTGCACGCCATGGCGCTGGTAGCCCCAAAGCGTATCGCCGAGTCGCCCGAAGCCGGATTGGACCTCGTCTGCAATATATAGCCCGCCGGCCTTGTGCACGGCTTGCGCTACGGGCCCTAGCAGATCGGTGGGGTGCGTGAAAATGCCATCGGATGAAAATGCCGCATCGGCAATGAATGCCGCCAGGCCGTTGCCATGGCGTTCCAGGTCGCGGATTTGGATTTCGACTTGATCGGCCAGCCAGCGACCCATGTTTTCCGCGGGGATGCGATAAGAGTCGGGCGCGGGTATCTGGCGCACCCAAGTGCCCAGCGGCGATGCCGATCCCAAGGAGGGCGAGATGCCCGCGGTCAAATGGGAATTGCCATGGTAGGCCTCGGCCGTAATGATGACGCCCTGCCTGGACGTATGGTATTGAGCCATGCGCAAGGCCAGGTCGTTGGCTTCCGAGCCGGTGCAGGTCAGCATCAAATGGCCCGACCTGCCCAGCTCGCCGCCGAAAGTCGGCAGCAGTTGCTCGGCGTAGTCCAGGATGCCTTCCTGCAGATACCGGGTATGGGTGCAGAGCACGGAAAGTTGTTCCGAGATCGCCTGGACCACACGCGGATGGGCATGGCCGACCGACACCACATTGTTGTAGGCATCCAGGTATTCGTTGCCGTCCTTGTCGTACAGCAAGACGCCTTGGGCGCGGCTGACCTGCACCGGATGCTTGTAGAACAGGCGATAGGCGGGCCCAAGCAGCCGGGCGCGGCGCTCGATCAGCCCGCGTGTGTAGGTGTCCAGGTGGTCCAGTTCCGATGGATTAAAGGCATTGACCATCTTTCCGGGTGATCTGTGGCTGGCAATATCCATGATATTTCCTTATAAGGCGTGCAGCACGGCGGCTGCCCTACTCGCCGGACGGCACGAGCATGGCCGAGATGTCTTGTATGGAATGCGATAGAAACCAATCCAGCTGCGCCCAGCCTGGCTCGGTGTTACGCAGAATATAGTGCGCGTTGTCCGGGAACATGCGGGCGCGCCATAAGGTGATCAACGCCCGGGCAACGACGCGCGCCATGACCAGGTGGGGTATCAGTGCCAATTCGTCGTGCATCAGGTCGGCGACTTTCAGGTAGCCACGCAGTACGTCCCGGCCGTCTGCCAATAGATCATCGCTGGTCCGGTAGGCCGGCAAGCGCGGCAATTGATTCAGCAAGGCGGTCGAAACATCGACGGCGATGGCGGTGCGTACCGTGTCGCCAAAATCGATGATGCCGGTCACAAAATCGGGCCGGCCATGGTCGACCACGATATTGGACTTGCTGAAGTCATTGTGCAGGACTTGCGAGCGCAGGGTGCGCAGGGCCGGTTCTATTTCCTGGAATCGCGCCAGCCCCGCATGCAGGCGCCTTTGCTGTCCGGAGTCTGCCACCTTGTCCAGCAAGGGCGTCAAGGCGGCAAGATGCTTGACGTCCCAGGGCAACTGCCTGCTGTCGGCGGGATGGGCAAAGCCGGCCATGGCGAGCCTCAGCCGCGCAAGCATCTCGCCTACATGCTCGCGTTCGCGCGCAGAAGAAGGTGTGCTGTCCAGCGGGGCGCCTTCCAGGTAGTTCATCAGCCGGAGCTGACGCCGCTGCGCGGCGCGGTCGACGACAAAAGGACAGTAGCTGCCGCCCTTGTCGGGCAGCACGCGCGGCACCGGCAGGGATGGGTCCACCTGTTCAATATGCTGCAGCACCTTCAGTTGCAGGTCGATTTCCTGTGGCGCCTCGGAAGGGTTGGCGACCTTGAGCACATAGCGTTTGCCATCGCGCGCATCCACGCGGAAGGTATCGTCCTTTTCGGTGGCGAAACGCAGCAGGTCTCCTTCGAGCCCGTAGTGAGTGTGTGCCAGTTCGCCCGCCTCGGCTTCAGCCATGGCGATATAAGGGGCGGCCAGGCCGCCCCCGTGCGCAACGCTTGCTTTGTGCAGCGAATCCACGTTCTGGGTCATGCTCCACCTATTGATCGAGTCGGGTAATGCGCTGGCGCCGGACGCCAGCATTGCAGCATTGCGGTACGGCGGTTCGGACTGCATTAGTTGGGCTCGCCGGGCCAGTGGCGTACCGGATCGGGCGATGTGGCATATAAAGCCGTGGAAGCCGAGGTGACCAGCGCCTGATAGCGTTCGAATTGCGTCAGGATGTCATTGATGACTTGCGCATTCGACATGCCCAGTATGTCGTAGCCGCGGCTGCCATCGGTGAACTCCGTGCGCACCTGCCATTCGTGCGGATGATCCTGCTCGGTCTTTGCCGCGGCTGCGGTGAAGGTTGCCATGCGCCGCGCCACCGCGTGCACGCTGTACACGAAATTGCGCATGCCCTCGGCGGTGATTGTCAGTTCCGCGCGACCTTCCGCCGCGTCGAGCGCGACGTCGAAACCCCGATGCTTCAGTTCCTCGGCCACGTCGGACATGGCGGGAAGGGCGACCTGCTTCACGAACAGCAGGGCGTCCTTCTTGAGCGGCGTATGCAGGATGGAGTTCAGGCGGGTGCGCCAGGCGACCTCCGAGCCCGGCGCCGGCGCGCCTGGTACCAGCATGCGGCGCTGGCGCGCCATATCGACCCGCATGCCCTTGATCATGCCCACCACCAGCAGCAGCATGATCACGGCGAAGGGCAGGGCGCTGACGAGCGTGACGGTCTGCAGGGCCGATAAGCCGCCAGCCAGCAATAGCAAGGCGGCCGCCGTTCCTTCCAGGGCACACCAGTAGATGCGCTGCCATACCGGGGCGTCCTCGACACCACCGGCGGCCAGCGTATCGATAACCAGCGACCCCGAATCGGCCGAGGTCACGAAGAATACGGCCACCAGGATAACCGCCAGTGCGGAAGTTATCCCGGTCCACGGCAAGTATTCAAAGAATTCAAAAAGCGCTATTGACGCATTGGAAGCCGCATCGTGGGCCAGGCGCCCGCCCGCCACCGTGATATCCAGGAAAATGGCCGTATTGCCAAAAACGGTCATCCACAGGAAGGTAAACAAGGTCGGCACCGTCAACACGCCGATGACAAATTCGCGCACTGTGCGGCCGCGAGAAATGCGGGCGATGAACATGCCGACAAAAGGCGACCATGCAATCCACCATGCCCAGTAAAACAGGGTCCAGGCCTTCATCCAGTCCTGAGACCGAAAAGCCTGGGTGGTGAAGGAGCGTGCGAAAAAATTGTCCAGGTAAGCGCCGATATTCTGCACGAACGCGTTCATCAGGAACGCGGTCGGCCCCGCAAACAGCACGAATAGCATCAGCGCAATGGCCACCAACAGGTTGAATTCGGACAGGCGGCGTATGCCGACATCCAGGCCCGACACCACCGAAAGAGTGGCCAGGCCGGTGACGACAGCAATCAGCACGATCTGCAGCCATGGTTCTTGTGGCCAACCTAGCAGATGGCTCAGCCCGGCATTGATCTGCAGCACGCCGAGGCCCATGGACGTCGCGATGCCGAACAGGGTGCCGCATACCGCAAAGATATCCACGCTGTCGCCTATCCAGCCGTTGATCCTTTTACCTATCAGGGGATACAGGCCCGAGCGTACCGTCAGCGGCAGGTTGTAGCGGAAACAGAAATACGCCAGGGACAGCCCTACGACCGCATAAACGGCCCAGGCATGCAGGCCCCAGTGAAAGAAGGTAATGACTTGCGCCTGCCTTGCGGCTTCGACCGTTCGGGCGGCGCCGGAGGTTGGCACGGAAAAATGCTGCAAGGGTTCGGCGACGGCGAAAAACATCAGGCCTATGCCCATGCCGGCTGCGAACAACATGGCCATCCAGGTGGCGTAGGGGTAGTCGGGTTCTGAGTCGTCGGGCCCCAGCTTAAGGTCGCCATAGCGGCTGAATGCCAGAAAAGCAACCGCGAAAAAGAACAGCGCTACAACCAAGATATAGAACCAGCTGAAGTTGTCGATGACTGCTGCTTGCAAACCGTTGAAAATCGCGGTGGCGTCCGTGGGAAACAGGACGCCTACCATCAGGAAGATAATGACGATGATGGTGGCGCCCCAGAAGACGGGCGGATGGATCGTGCTTCTGAGTCGAAGTTTCACGTTCGATGCTCCAGGATTGCGCTGTGCTCAGTATAGCGATGCCGCGTCACATCGACGAGCGGTGCAGCGCCGGATTTACACGCAAGGGGGGAAAAAGAGCACGGGTATCGTTTCCCATACGATCGCAACGGCCGAGAGCAGGCTGAGCGTTCCGGCCAGCCACGGCAGGAAGCCGGGCGCTCCCGCCGGCGGAATGCGATGACGCTGGCGGACATAGATGGACGCCATGGCGGCAAGCGCCATCAAGCCGATGCCGATGATCGCCCAGGAGGAAAGCGCGATGCCCATCCAGTAGGTTTGTATGCCCGGACGTGCGCACACCACACCGTTGACGGTATAGATCAACAGGAAGTGCACGGCCCATATCAGCGGGCCGGCAAGCACCGCAAGGAAAACGTAGGGAGAGGGTCTGTTCATGGCGTCATTCCAGCAAACGTGGAAAGCCATGCACCAGTGCCAGCACTATCACCCCCTGCGCGACCGTGTAGTGCCAGAACAGCGACATCGTATCGACGCTGGCCCGCCTTTGCGGGGCCAGCTTCCCCGCCAACGATCGGGCAAGCGTGAATACGGCCATAAAGCACACCACGATGGTCAGCAAGGCTTGCAGGCCGGCCAAGGCATAGACAGCAGCTGCATAAGCGCTATGCTGCGGCCGCAAGCCTTGCTGCCATTGAACATAAGTTTCCAGGCAGGCAGCCGCCAAGAGCAGCAGCACCGCGGGCGCCATCACGATACGCAGCAGCAACGCGCGCCCTTTGTGTTGATCCCGATTCATCCACGCTACGCAAGCGCTGCTGAGCAGAAGCAAAGCGCCTGTGGCCAGGGGCCATCCGGGTTCAGGCAACTGATCCGCTGCGGGCCAGACCTGCGGGTTCGTCGTCCACAGGAACAGGTATGTGAAGATCAACGAGCAGAAGATGCTGGCATTGACCATGAGCAGCATGACAGTCGCCCACCAGGAATGGGACGCGGCGCCGGTGCAACTTACCGGCACGCGCAGCCCGCCGCCGATATCGACGGATGGCGCGCCGGGGGGCGCATCGGTATCCCACAGCCAGCGCCATATCATGACGACGGCCAACAACCCGCAGGCGGCCGCCAGCGCTATCATCTTCACTGTCAGAAGCAGGAAAAAACCTGCGGTGCCGATGGCCGCGAGCACCGGCGGCCAGCCGGGGCCGGGCAGTTCCAGCAGGTATTGGGGGCGGGCTTGCAGGGCGCTGGTCACCAAAGTAGACCGCAGGCCGGTCGGCGCATTGGGCAAGTAATAGCGTCCGGCTTCGACATCCTGCGCCAGGTTGGCCTGGTCCCACAAAGGTTCGCGGCTTTTTACCAGTGGAATACTGCGCGCCCCGTAAGAGTCCGTCTCCAGCCATTCCAGGGTGCCCGCATTCCAGATGTTCCCCGCGTTGCCGCGGCCGGTGGGACGGAAGTGCCTGGCCAGGTCGACCAGAAACACGAGCACGCCGGCGGCGATCAGGTAGGCGCCCACTGTGGAGATCATGTTCAGCAGTTCCCAGCCGTAGACTTCGGGATAGGTGTAAACGCGCCGCGGCATGCCGGCCAGACCGGTGAAGTGCATCGGAAAAAAACTGATGTTGAAACCCAGGAACATCAGCCAGAAAGCCCAGCGGCCCAGCCGATCCGACAAGGCGCGGGAACTCATGAAAGGCGCCCAATAATAGAAGGCGGCGAACAGCGGGAACACCATGCCTCCAAACAGTACGTAGTGCAGGTGGGCGACGATGAAGTAGGTATCATGCGCCTGCCAGTTGAAAGGCACCATGGCGACCATGACGCCCGTCAAGCCACCCAATACGAAAATAAAGAAAAAGCCGAGGACGAACAGCGTCGGAATTTTCAGCGGGCGCAAGCGGGTCGCTGCCGCCAGGGTGGCGATCCAGGCGAATATCTGGATGCCGGTCGGCACGGATACCGCCATGCTGGCGGCCGAGAAAAAACTGATGGACAAATTGGGAATGCCGGTGGTGAACATATGGTGCACCCAAAGGCCGAAGCTCAGGAAGCCTGTGGCCACGACGGCGAGCACGATCAACCGGTAGCCGATCAGCGGGCGGCCGGACATGGCGGGCACGATCATGGACACCATGCCGGCCGCCGGAAGGAAAATAATGTAGACCTCGGGGTGTCCGAAGAACCAGAACAGATGCTGCCACAGCAGCGGGTCGCCTCCCTTGTCCGCAATGAAAAACGGCAGGCCGAAAGCGCGTTCCAGTTCGAGCAACGCCGTGCCGACGATGACGGCGGGAAAGGCAACGATGACCATCCCGGAAAACACCAGCATCACCCAGGCAAAGATGGGCATCTTGTCCAGGGACATGCCCGGTGCGCGTGTACGCAGGATGCCCAGAGCAAGCTCAATGGCGCCGGCAATGGCCGAGATCTCGATGAAGCCGATGCCGAGCAGCCAGAAGTCGGCATTGACGGCAGGCGAGTAACTTGAACTGGACAGGGGCGGGTACATGAACCAGCCGCCATCAGGCGCCAGCCCGGCGAAGATGCTGCAAAAAAATACGATGCCGCCCACGGCATACGCCCAATACGCGTAGGCGGACAGACGGGGGAAAGGCAAGTCCCGCGCGCCCAGCATGTTCGGCAGCAGCAGCACGGCCATCGCCTCGACCGCGGGAACCGCGAATAGAAACATCATCACCGTGCCATGCATGGTGAACAGCTGGTTGTACAGGGTGTGCCCGATCAGATCATTGTCGGGCACCGCCAATTGGGTGCGCATCATCAATGCCAACACACCTGCAAGCAAGAAGAACAGAAACGCGGTGCCGATATACAGCAGGCCGACATAGTTGTTATTGACGACGGTCAGCACGCGCCAGCCAGTCGGCCTACGCCAGGCCCGCTGCAACTGCTCGAGTTCGCCGTCGGGCCGTCCGTGCGGGTTAGGAAGTAGTGGCGAGGCTTCTGTCATGGATTCCCCTGGATTCATTCGAGGCTTTCCACATACCGTGCGATGGCGCGCAGCTCGTCCCCGGACAAGCGCTCGAATTCGGGCATGAGATTGCCGGGCTTGATATGCTGGTTGCCGGCAATCCAGCCGGCCAGCGTGCCAGTGTTATTGGGCAAGACGTTCGCCGCGATAAAGGGCCTGCTGCCGGCATGGGTCAAATCGGGGCCAGCCGAGCCGCTGGCCGGACTGCCCCTGACGGCATGGCATTGCGCGCAGGCCTGCTGAAAGAGGTCCATGCCGGCCCGTAATTGCGTATCCGCCGGTTCGCGCGCCGGCTGTTGCTGCACATCCCGCCAGGCCTGGAATTCGCCGGGAGCCAGCGCTTGTACATGCAGCATCATCTTGGCATGCTGCGCTCCGCAGTATTCTGCGCACTGACCCAGAAATACCCCGGGCGCCCCGGCCTGCACGCGCAGGACATTCACATGGCCGGGTATCATGTCCAGCTTGCCGGTCAGGTTGGGCACCCAGAAACTATGGATCACGTTATCCGACTTAAGCAGGAACTCCACGGGCAGCCCGGCAGGAATGCGGATGTCATTGGCGGTTTCGAACAGCAATTGATCATCGGAATCCAAATAGCGCACCCGCCACCACCATAGTTCGCCCCGCACTTCGATACGCGCGGCGGCGGGCTCGTCGGACCTCATCAAGGCGGTCGTCATACCCAGGCCATACCAGAGCAGGGCGGTCAACACAACGACAGGAAACGCGATGCCGCCTGCCACGACGACGGCGCGACGGCCCAGGAAAGCCCGCGCGTTTTGCGGCCCGAAGAGCGCCAGTGCCAGCAGCGCCAGCACGAACAGGAATATGCCGCCCGCACCGATGAACATGACCCAGGTCAGGTCGGCGATATGGGCTGCATGCTCGCCCTTCGGATGCAGGGCCGACTGCAGTTCGGACGGCAGCGAGAATGTCCCTGAGGCCAATGCCAGCAGGCTATTCAAATATGGCATGTCGGCGTATAGCAGCTTGCGTACCGCTCGCTTGGGGGTTCTTGCGACTGCGGATTTTTAGATGGCTTAGCCGCCGGCTGCGGCGCTGCGCCGCTATGCGGACAGGCTATCCGTAGATGACGGGGCCCGCTCGCATGCATATTTTTCTGCGTGACGGAAGAATTTACACACTGAGAGCAGTTGTATCAGTTTGGGATGGCCGCGCCACATACCACCCCGTGCAAGCCATGTGCGGCAAAGGACTTGCTTGGCTTTGCGCCTGAACAAGGAAACGGGATGACGCGTACGCAGCAAGTTCGACACAGCATGAAACCATTGACGGCCGCCCGCGAACGCGGTACCGCGGCAGCTGTGAATGCGCGATTCGCGCGGATTACGTGGGTGTGTGGTACGAG
>JAEWEH010000101.1 GCA_023389535.1 Pseudomonadota bacterium | reverse complement strand
GTGGTATTCGGTGTACTGAGCGGGCCGGAAGGGTCCACCATCGATTACACCTTGCAAAGCGTCAAGCAGGTCGAAGCTTTGTACGAAAAGATACCCGAGGCGGCGGGCAGCCAGTCCATCATTGGCTTTCCCACCGTGACAGACTCTTTCGCCATCTTGCGTCTGAAGCACTGGAACGACCGCGATCGTACACAACAAAGCATCGCCAGCCAGCTGCAACCCGCTTTCTCGGCCCTTCCAGGCATGCGCGCCTTTCCCACCAATCCGCCTTCCCTGGGCCAGCGCGCAACTTCAAAGCCGATTGATTTCGTCATCATGAGCCAGGTGTCCTACCCTGAGATGGCTGAGCTGGTGGGCGGTTTCGTCGACAAGCTGCGCGACTACCCAGGCCTGGAAAATATCGATACCGATTTGCGCCTGAATACGCCCGAGCTACGGGTGGTGGTGCAGCGCGACAAGCTGGCCGATGTGGGGGTGGACGTGGGCGACGTGGGCCGCACGCTGGAATCCATGCTGGGCGGCCGCCAGGTAACGCGCTTTCGCGACAGTGGCGAACAGTATGACGTCATCGTGCAGGTGAAGAAGCAGGACAGGGCCGACCCGACGGATATTGCCGACATTTATGTGCGCACCAGCACCGGCAGCATGGTGCAGATGTCCAATTTCGTCAACGTCAGCGAAAGCGTCTCGCCCCAGTCGCTGAACCACTTCAATCGGCTGCGGGCGGTGAAGGTGCAAGCCTCCGTGGCACCGGGGTATGCCTTGGGTGAAGTGCTGGAACATATGAATACCGTGGCCCGCGAAACGCTGCCTCCGACCGTGCAGACCGACCTGGACGGGCAGTCGCGGGAATTCCGCGACTCATCGGGCGGCATCTATCTGGTCTTTGTCATGGCCCTGGCCTTTATTTACCTGGTCCTGGCCGCGCAGTTCGAAAGCTGGCGCAATCCGCTCATCATCATGTTCTCCGTGCCCTTGTCCATGACCGGGGCCCTGCTGGCCCTGTGGCTGTCCGGAGGGACGCTTTCCATTTACAGCCAGATCGGCCTGATTACTTTGGTAGGGCTGATCACCAAGCACGGCATCCTGATCGTGGAATTCGCCAACCAGTTACGCGCCGACGGTATGGAGAAACTGGAAGCGGTGATAGAAGCCAGCGTGATGCGCTTGCGGCCTATCCTGATGACCACCGGCGCCATGGTGCTGGGCGTGTTGCCTCTGGCCTATGCCACGGGCGCCGGCGCCGAATCGCGCCAGCAGATCGGCTGGGTGCTGGTGGGGGGCCTGAGCCTGGGTACAGTGCTAACATTGTTCGTCGTGCCCGTGGCCTACACCCTGATCGCCGGCGCGGTCAAACCCAAGGCCGCCACGGTTGCCGCCACGACCACCGTCGCAACAAGCTGAATAGAATTTTTATGCGTCAAATCATACTGGATACGGAAACTACGGGGCTGGATCCCAGCCAAGGCCATCGCATCGTCGAACTGGCTTGCGTCGAACTGGAAAATCGCAAGCTGACCGGGCGCCACCTGCATCTGTATTTGAATCCCGACCGCGATAGCGACCCCGAGGCGCTCGCCGTACATGGCCTGACCACCGAGTTTTTGTCAGGCCACCCGCGTTTCGAAGAGGTCGCCCACCAGCTGGTCGAATACGTGCAAGGCGCCGAAGTCATCATCCATAACGCCGCCTTTGACACCAAATTCCTGAACTCTGAACTGGCCCGCATAGGCTTGCCGCCGTTTTCCAGCATGTGTGTCAAGATCACCGATTCGCTGCTGCACGCGCGCGAACTGCATCCGGGCAAACGCAATTCGCTGGACGCCCTATGCGAACGCTACGGCATTTCCAACGCCCACCGCACGCTGCACGGCGCGCTGCTGGACTCCGAACTGCTGGCTGACGTCTGGCTCGCCATGACACGGGGCCAGGACGCCTTGATCATCGACTTCGAAGAAAACGAAGCAGGAAGCGCCAACGGCATCAGCCTGGAAAAATTTGACCCCTTGATTTTGCAAGTCGTGTTGGCATCTGAAGCCGAACAGCAGGAACACGAAAGCTACTTGGCCAGCCTGGACAAGGCCGCCGGCAAGCCCTGCGTCTGGCGCGCGTTACCGGTTTGATCTTTAGTGTACAATTACGGCCTTCCCAATCGGTTGTGTACTAACCGGCAAGGCCAAGGCTGCGCATAGCGGCTGAACAGTCCTTGTACCCTTGGGGCGGTTAGCTCAGTGGTAGAGCACTGCCTTCACACGGCAGGGGTCACTGGTTCGAACCCAGTACCGCCCACCAGTTTTACAGTAACATACTGATTTTTGAAGGAAATTACGCGCCTCGCAGCGGGTTTTTATAACACTCCACGGCAGTGGACTGATAGGAAAACCAAATGCGTAAGACCTTCAATATGTCCTCGGCGATGGCACAAATCGTCGATCAGCCGGCACTGGATTTAACCTTTGCTGAGCTTATTCAAGCCTATTGCGCCGTCCAGTGCGATGATACCGACGTCCGTACCAAGAAATGGGTCGAAGCCTTTGGCTCTTGTTCTGCTTGGGAAATTTCTACAGAAGAATTGACGCGTGCTCACCAAGCGATGGTGGCTCATGGCTACTCAGCGGCCGCAGCCAATCGCGACGTGTCTGCCATCGGTAGTGTGTATCGCTGGGCAATTGAGCGGCGGATTACACCGGTGGGATTCAAGTCCCCTACGGTAGGGGTGCGCCGTGCGCCGGAACCGATCAGAGTCGTTTTCGTCAAAGATGAGAAGATCGCCGCTTTGCGTGCACGGGCTCTCGCGTTTCCTGATCGCCGCTTTGGCCTGTTCGTTTCCTTGTTAGTTGACACTGGCGCTCGTAAGTCCGAGCTACTAGATCGGACGTGGTCCGAGGTGGATCTCGACAAGCAGCAGATTGCTCTTCCGACCAGCAAGAACGGTAGGCCGCGAACGCTTTTCTTTACAAGCCAAACAGCAGTGCTGATCAAGCGTGTTGTGCCAACCCGGCCGCCCGAATCGTTGGTTTTTGAAGGCAGGGTGCTTGGTCGCCCCATTGACTTCCGAAAGTCATGGGCTCAGCTGACGGCAGAAGTGGACTTACCGGACTTTCATATGCACGACGTCAGACACTACAAGGCAGCACAGCTGTCCCGTCTGGGGACGGGGTGTTGTCCCAGTAAGGCACATGTGTGGCTTCGGCAGATTAATTATGTTGATTTTTTTGGTT
>JAEWEH010000064.1 GCA_023389535.1 Pseudomonadota bacterium | reverse complement strand
GACCTGATGCAGGTGCAGGTCGGCCAAGTCATCGCCAAGCCTTTCCGCGACTCGCCGCTGTCCCTGTACCGCTCGCTGCGGTCCCTGAACCCGTCTCCCTACATGTACTACTGGAATTTCGACTCCTTCCAGGTCGTGGGTTCGTCGCCGGAAATTCTGGTGCGCCAGGAAATCGTCACCGAAGCCGAGCGCAGCAAGACCATGGTGACCATACGGCCGCTCGCGGGCACGCGCAAGCGCGGCGCGACGCCCGAGGAAGACATCCAGCTGGCCGAAGAGCTGACGGCCGATCCCAAAGAAAGGGCCGAGCATGTCATGCTGATCGACCTGGCGCGCAACGACGTGGGGCGCGTCGCCAAAATCGGCACGGTCGAGGTGACCGACACCATGACCATAGAACGTTATTCGCATGTGATGCACCTGGTGTCCAACGTAACAGGCGAACTGCATGACGGCATGAGCAACATGGACGTCCTGCGCGCCACCTTCCCGGCCGGGACCCTGACCGGCGCGCCCAAGGTGCGCGCCATGGAAATCATCGACGAGCTGGAACCGGTGCGCCGCGGCATCTACGGCGGCGCGGCGGGCTACCTGAGCTACGGCGGCGAAATGGACGTGGCCATCGCCATACGCACCGGCATCGTCAAGGACGGCATGCTGTATGTGCAGGCCGCCGCGGGCATCGTCGCCGACTCCGATCCCGAAAAGGAATGGCAGGAAACCGAAGCCAAGGCGCGCGCCGTGCTGCGCGCCGCCGAACAAGTGCAGTTCGGCCTTGACGAACCTATATAACCGGCATCAACCCAGGAGAATCACATGTTATTGATGCTTGATAATTACGACTCGTTCACCTATAACCTGGTGCAATATTTCGGCGAACTCGGAGAAGACGTGCGCGTGTTGCGCAATGACCAGACCACCGTCGCCGATATTGCTTCCATGAAGCCGGAACGCATCTGCATCTCGCCGGGGCCTTGCTCGCCGGCGGAAGCGGGCATATCCATTGCGGTGATCCAGCATTTCGCCGGCAAGCTTCCCATATTGGGTGTCTGCCTGGGCCATCAGGCCATCGGCGCCGCCTTCGGCGGCGACATCATCCGCGCCAAGCAGATCATGCACGGCAAGGTGTCGAACATCACCCACACCGGCACGGATGTCTTCAAGGGCTTGCCATCGCCCTACGCCGTAACCCGCTACCACTCGCTGGCCATCAAGCGCGAAACGCTGCCCGACTGCCTGGAAATCACCGCGCAGACCGACGACGAAGAAATCATGGGCGTGCGCCACAAGATGATGCCGCTATACGGTGTGCAGTTTCATCCCGAATCGGTGCTAAGCGAACATGGCCACGCCCTCTTGAAGAACTTCCTGGAAATCTAAATTCAATACCTCCGGAGCCCGTATGACATTGATCACCCCCACCGAAGCGCTGGCGCGCTGCATTGAACACCGCGAGATCTTCCACGACGAAATGCTGGGCCTGATGCGCATGCTGATGCGCGGCGAAATGTCGCCGCAGATCGCCAGTGCGCTGCTCATGGGTCTGCGCGTCAAGAAGGAAACCGTGGGCGAGATCACCGCCGCTGCCCAGGTCATGCGCGAATTCGCCCTGCCTGTCGACACTGGCTGCCCCGAAGAGCTGCTGGACATGTGCGGCACGGGCGGCGACGGCTCCAACACCTTCAACATCTCCACCGCCGCCATGTTTGTCGCCGCATCCCAGGGCGTGAAGATTGCCAAGCATGGCGGTCGCAGCGCATCGTCTTCGTCCGGCAGCGCGGACGTGCTGGAAGAACTGGGCGCCAATGTGATGCTCAAGCCGGCCCAAGTGGCCGAATGCATCAACCGCCTGGGCATAGGCTTCATGTTTGCCCCGGCCCACCATGGCGCCATGAAGAATGTCGCGGCCGTGCGCAAGGAACTGGGGGTGCGCACCATCTTCAATATCCTGGGCCCTTTGACCAATCCCGCCAATGCCGCCAATCAGCTGATGGGCGTATTCCACCCCGACCTGGTCGGGATACAAGTGCGCGTCCTGCAAAGACTGGGCTCCAAACATGTGCTGATTGTGCATGGCAAGGACGGCATGGACGAAGCCTCGCTGGGCGCCGCCACGCTGGTCGGCGAGCTGAAGGACGGCCAGGTGCGCGAATATGAAATCCATCCCGAAGATTTCGGCATGAGCATGATTTCCAACCGTTCCATCAAGGTTGGCAATCGGGCGGAGTCGGCCAAGCTGGTGGTGGAAGCCCTGAGTAACGTCGAAGGCCCCGCTCGTGATATCGTAGGACTTAACGCCGGCCTGGCCATCTATGCCGCCAACAAGGCCGACTCCATCGAACAGGGCCTGAAAATGGCATTCGAAGCGCTTGCCAGCGGCGCCGCGCGGGCCAAGCTCGATGAATTCTGCACTTATACACGGACTCTGATTGCATGAACGACATACTCGCCAAAATACTCGAAACCAAAAAGGCAGAAGTGGCGACGGCGCGCCAGATGCGCAGCGAAGCCGATGTCCTGCGCGAGGCCAAGAACCGCAAGGACCTGCGCGGCTTTGCGCGCGCCATAGAAGAAAAGATCGCGCAAGGCAAACCCGCCGTGATCGCGGAAATCAAGAAGGCATCGCCGTCCAAAGGCGTGATACGCGACAACTTCAACCCGGTGGAAATCGCCAGTTCTTATGCCGCGCATGGCGCCGCCTGCCTGTCCGTGCTTACGGACGTCAAGTTTTTCCAGGGCTCCTACGACTATCTGCGCCAGGCGCGCGCCGCCTGCACCCTGCCGGTACTGCGCAAGGACTTCATGATCGACCCCTACCAGATCATCCACGCACGCGCGCTGGGGGCCGACTGCATCCTGCTGATCGCAGCCGCACTGTCGCCGCAGCAATTGCGCGAATTCGAAGCGGTCGCCAAGGAACTGGGCATGGACGTGCTGGTGGAAGTGCACGATCGCGCCGAACTCGATGTGGCGCTGCAAATGGACACTTCGCTGCTCGGCATCAATAACCGCAACTTGCGCAGCTTCGACACCTCGCTGAACAATACGCTGGACTTGCTGGATGCCATCCCGGAAGGCAAGCGCGTCATCACTGAAAGCGGCATACTGGAACCGGCGGACGTCAAGCTCATGCGCGACAACGGCGTACAGGCCTTTCTGGTGGGCGAAGCCTTCATGCGGGCGCCTGATCCGGGCGTCGCGCTGCAGCAGCTGTTTTTCAGCGCGTGATGTACGCTTCCCGGCCAGTGCGCATACCCTTTTCGCGTTAACAGGCCCTAACGATGTTCGAAGCCGCCGAGTCCGATCCAGCCCTCAGCCGCGAAGAAGCGCGGCCGCTGGAAGAGCGGCTGCGCACCGCGCTGCTGAAAGCGCAGTATGCACGCATCAAGCAGGCCAAGCGCGCGCTGTTGATCGTTATCGCCGGTATCGACGGGGTTGGCAAGGGCGCTTCAGTCAGCCTGCTGAACGAATGGATGGACGCACGGCATATCCGCACGCTGGCCTTCGGCGCGCCGACCGACGAAGAAATGGGCCATCCAGCACTGTGGCGCTACTGGAGCAAACTGCCTGCCAAGGGCAAGATCGGTATTGTCTTCGGCTCGTGGTATCAGCCGCTGCTCGCCGAAGCCGCAAGAAAAAGACCCGACCAGGCACGCATAGCGCAGTTGGCTGTGGACATCCGCGCGTTTGAAGACACACTCGCGCATAACGGCATACAGGTGATCAAGCTTTGGTATCACCTATCGAAACAGGCCCAGAAGAAACGCACCGACCAATTGCTGTCCGACCCTGAAACTGCCTGGATGGTGCGGCCTGAAGATATCAAGGTCAGAAAGAAGTTCGAACGCCTGCGCGATGCGGGATCGCTGGCGATATCCCTGACGGACACAGGCCATGCGCCATGGCGCGTCATTCCCGCCGCCGACGCTGAAATGCGCGCTATCGATACCGGTCGCGCCGTCCTGGCCGCCCTGCGGGAAAAAGCGCCGCCCAGCCGGGCGCCAGCGGACCCACCGACTGCACTGGCCGTCATCAACAGCCATGCAAAGGCGCCCCGCCTGGAGAACCTCGATTACGCCATCAAGCTCGAGGACGACGAGTACGATGCCCGGCTGGCCACGGCCCAGGCGAAACTCGCCAACCTGGTCCAGGACAAAGCATTCCAGCGCATTCCGATGATCTTGCTCTTCGAGGGCCAGGATGCCGCAGGCAAGGGTGGTGCCATACGCCGCATTACGCACGCTTTGGATGCCCGTCAGTTCCAGGCCTTCCCCATCTCCGCGCCCAACGACGAAGAGCTGGCACACCCTTATTTATGGCGCTTCTGGCGCGATCTGCCCGCTCCCGGCAGCATCGTTCTGTTCGATCGGTCCTGGTACGGCAGGGTGCTGGTCGAACGGGTCGAAGGCTACGCCTCTTCGGCCGAGTGGCAGCGAGCTTATGAAGAGATACGCCAATTCGAGGCGCAAATCCAGGGTAGCGGCGCGCTGTTGCTGAAGTTCTGGCTGGCCATTACCAAGGACGAACAGCTGGAACGCTTCCACGAACGCGAAGCGTCACCTTTCAAATCGTTCAAGATCACGCCCGACGACTGGCGCAATCGAAAAAAATGGGACGCCTACCACCTGGCAACCAACGACATGCTGCAATACACCAGCACGGCCGCTTGCCCATGGCATGTGGTGTCGGCCAACGACAAGCGGCACGCCCGCGTGACGGTACTGGAGCACATCGTCAAAGCATTGGAATCCATGTTGAAGGATCAAGACACATGACGACCACGCCGGGCGACTGCCCGCTATGCACTCAGGACGGCGGCGTCTTGTTATGGGCTAACGACGACATGCGCGTCGTCCACGTGCCGGACCCCCAACATCCCGGTTATACACGGGTCATCTGGAACCGCCATGTCGCGGAAATGACGCAGTTGTCGCCGCAGCATCGGGATGCGCTGATGCAGGCCGTCTGGACGGTGGAGCAGGCGCAGCGCCACACGCTGCAGCCGGACAAGGTAAATCTGGCCCAATTCGGCAACATGGTGCCGCACCTGCACTGGCATGTCATCCCGCGCTGGTCCTGCGATCCGCGTTTTCCGGATGCGGTGTGGGCTTCCCCGCCGCCACGCTCCGCCGAGCGGGAAGCCGCCTGGCAGGCCATGGCCATCCGCATTCAGGCCCGGATGCCGCATTACCACGAGGCGCTGCGCGCCGCGCTGGGCGAAATGTGAATGGGGCGGGCGCGCTCTACAGCGCGCCCCTAGCGCTTGGCGATCGCCTTATCAAGCTCATGCCGCGGCTGATCCCATCCATTGGCGGGGACAAACTGCCCCATCTGCGCCTGCACCTCGGAGATGCGGTCGCACAGCGTTCCGGCGACATTGTCCTGGTCGTCGATATGAATTCCCCGTGTCATGGTAATGTGAGCACATTCGAAGCTGCCTCCGCCCGCCAACAAGATCATGCGAGTGGGCGCATCGCCGCCCACTAGGGCGACCAGGCCTGGACTGACGCGTTCGGGGGTAAGAATTTGCGTGGCTTCTGGTGGCAGCAAACCTTCAGTCATGGCCGTGATAGCGCTGGGCGCCAGGCAGTTCACGCGGATATCATGCTTGGCGCCCTCCAGCGACAGGGTCTGCATCAATCCGACAAGCGCCATCTTGGCGGCAGCATAATTGGACTGTCCGAAGCTGCCATACAAGCCTGACGAGGACGTGGTCATGACGATGCGTCCGTAGCGTTGCGAGCGCATCTGTTCCCATACCGCTTTCGTGGCATGGACCGCCCCCATGACATGCACGTCCAACACGCGTTGAAAGTCCTCCAGCGGCATTTTTGCGAATGTCCGATCGCGCAAGATGCCCGCGTTGTTGACCAGAATGTCGATGCGTCCGAACGCCGACAGCGCCGCGGCCGCCATGTCTTGCATCGCCTCGCTTCGGGTCACGTCGCCATTGTGCGCGATGGCCTCGCCTCCCGCCCTGCGCACTTCGTCGGCGACCTGGGCGGCGCCGTCCAGATCATTGACAACCACACGGGCCCCATGGCGCGCGAGTTCCAGCACGTGGGCGCGGCCCAGGCCATGGCCTGCGCCGGTCACGATCGCTACCCTATCCTTCAGTCGCTTCGACATCATTTATTTTCCTTCCCGCATACGGATACGAGGACACTAACCTTGGCTCATGTAACGCGTCAATACGCAGAACACATGGCGCCAAGACCGTGCAGCCCATTTTCATACTCTTTCAAAAATCGCGGCAATGCCCTGGCCGCCGCCGATACACATCGTCGCCAGCGCATAGCGGCCGCCAACCCGGCGCAGTTCGTACAACGCCTTGGTGGCGATGATGGCGCCAGTCGCCCCAACGGGATGCCCCAGCGATATGCCGGAACCGTTGGGATTGACTTTTTCCGGATCAAATTCCAATGCCCGGCTGACCGCACATGCCTGCGCAGCGAAGGCCTCGTTCGATTCGATGACGTCCAGGTCGCTGACGTTCAGGCCGGTACGGGCGAGCAGTTTTCGCGTCGCCGGAACCGGGCCGATGCCCATATACTCCGGATCTACGCCGGCGTGGGCATATCCCACCAACCTGCCGATGGGCGTCAGGTTCTGGCTGCGTACGGCCGCCGAACTTGCCAGCACCAGCGCGGCAGCGCCATCGTTCAACCCCGAGGAATTACCGGCGGTGACCGTCCCGCCATCGGGCTTGAAGATCGGTTTCATTTTGGACAGGACATCCAGCGAGGTGTCCGGCCTTACGTGCTCGTCCTGCACGAATTGCACATCGCCACGTCGCGTCGAAACCGTCACCGGAACGATTTGCTCCACGTAGCGCCCGGCCTGAATCGCCGCAGCCGCGCGTCGATGGCTCTGTAGCGCCGCCTCGTCCATCATCGTCCGGGTGATGCCGTATCGCTGGGCAACATTCTCGGCCGTCACCCCCATGTGGATGCCATGGAATGGATCATGCAAGGCCTGAAACATCAGGTCCTGCATGGCCGCATCACCCATGCGCTCGCCCCAAC
This sequence comes from Pseudomonadota bacterium, assembly GCA_023389535.1. Lineage (GTDB taxonomy): Bacteria > Pseudomonadota > Gammaproteobacteria > Burkholderiales > Burkholderiaceae_B > UBA6240. Next base: position 2 of record JAEWEH010000064.1, on the reverse strand, counting down.
GC
>JAEWEH010000390.1 GCA_023389535.1 Pseudomonadota bacterium | reverse complement strand
GGCACCATGGGCATCAGCCTGGGCGGCTTCCAGGAAGGCAACCAGCTGCCCATGTTCCAGGAATTCACCAAGTACCAGGGCCACGTCACTCACCCCGCCCGCATGGCCGAATACACGGCGCGCTGCTTCGACCGCGCCCTGTCGGAAATGGGCCCGACCCAGCTCAATATTCCGCGCGATTACTTCTACGGCGAAATCAAGGCTGAAATCCCCAAGCCTCAACGCCTGGACCGCGGCGCCGGCGGCGAACGCACCCTGAACGAAGCAGCCGAACTGCTGGCCACCGCCAAGTTCCCTGTCATCATCTCGGGCGGCGGCGTCGTCATGGCCGACGCGGTTGAGGAATGCAAGGCACTGGCCGAGCGCCTGGGCGCGCCAGTCGTCAACAGCTATCTGCACAATGACTCCTTCCCCGCCAGCCATCCGCTGTGGTGCGGTCCGCTGGGCTACCAAGGCTCCAAGGCCGCCATGAAGCTGATCTCCAAGGCCGACGTGGTCGTCGCCCTGGGCACCCGCCTGGGCCCCTTCGGCACGCTGCCCCAGCATGGCATGGACTATTGGCCCAAGGACGCCAAGATCATCCAGATCGACGCCGACAACAAGATGCTGGGCCTGGTCAAGAAAATCACGGTCGGCATTTGCGGCGACGCCAAAGCAGCCGCCATCGCCCTGTCGCAGCGCCTGGAAGGCAAGACGCTGGCTTGCGACGCCACCAAGGCGGAACGCGCCACCCAGATTCAGGCCGAGAAAGCCGCCTGGGAAAAAGAACTGGACGAGTGGACGCACGAGCGCGACCCCTTCAGCCTGGACATGATCGAAGAGCAGAAGAACGAGCCGGGTAACTACCTGCACCCCCGCCAAGTGCTGCGCGAGCTGGAAAAAGCCATGCCGGAAGACGTCATGGTCTCGACCGACATCGGCAACATCAACTCGGTGGCCAACAGCTATCTGCGCTTCGAAAAGCCGCGCAGCTTCTTCGCACCCATGAGCTGGGGCAACTGCGGCTACGCGCTGCCCACCATCATCGGCGCCAAAGTGGCCGCGCCGCACCGTCCGGCCATTTCGTATGCCGGCGACGGCGCCTGGGGCATGAGCATGTCAGAACTCATGACTTGCGTGCGCCATGACATTCCCGTTACCGCGGTGGTGTTCCATAACCGCCAGTGGGGCGCGGAAAAGAAGAACCAGGTGGACTTCTACAACCGCCGCTTCGTGGCCGGTGAGCTGGACAACCAAAGCTTTGCAGGCATCGCCAAGGCCATGGGCGCCGAAGGCATCGTCGTCGACAAGCTGGAAGATGTCGGCCCGGCGCTGAAGAAAGCCGTGGAAGCGCAAATGAACGACGGCAAGACCACTGTCATCGAGATCATGTGCACGCGCGAACTGGGCGACCCCTTCCGCCGCGACGCCTTGTCCAAGCCTGTGCGCTTCCTGGACAAGTACAAGGACTACGTCTAAATCGCGATAAGGGAACCGACCATGAACCTGCTGGACCGCATCCTGGCAAGGGCGCGCAATACGCCCAAGCGCATCGTGCTGTGCGAGGGCGATGACCCGCGCGTACTGGAGGCGGCCCGGCGGGCTGTGGATGATGGCATCGCGCACATCATCCTGGTCGGCGAAGAAGAAAAGATCGCCGCTGCCGCCCAGGCGCATGGTTGCGGCCTGGGTGGGATCGAAGTAGTCGACCCCCGGCATTCCGCGCTGTCCGGACAGTTCCAGCAGGTATTGCTGGAACTGCGCAAGAAGCGCGGCATGACGCCGGACCAGGCGGCTGCAGCGGTGTTGCAGCCGCTGACCTTCGCCACGCTGATGCTGCGCCAAGGCATGGCGGACGGTTCGGTGGCAGGCGCCGTACACACCACAGCCGACGTGGTGCGCAACGCGATTCAAATTGTCGGAACTCAAGCGCAAACACGGCTCGTCTCCAGCTTTTTCCTCATGCTGCGGGATGCGCCCTTCCATACATCGACACAGGCCATGATTTTTTCGGATTGTGGCTTGGTCATTGACCCCAACGAAGAAGAACTGGCGGACATCGCCGTGGCTGCGGCGGATAGCGCGCAGGCTTTGTTGGACACAGAACCCAAGCTCGCGATGCTGTCGTTCTCGACGCATGGCAGCGCGACGCATCCGCGCGTCGAGAAGGTGCGTCATGCGACGGAACTGGTGCGGGAACGCCGGCCGGACCTGGCCATAGAGGGCGAGGTGCAGTTGGATGCGGCCATCGTGCCGCAGGTGGCGCAGCGCAAGACGCCCGGTTCGCGCGTGGCTGGGCAGGCCAATGTGTTGGTCTTCCCCAATCTTGACGCCGCGAATATCGGGTATAAGTTGACTGAGCGGCTAGGCGGTGCGACGGCGATCGGTCCTTTGCTGCAGGGTTTGAATAAGCCGGCGAATGATTTGTCGCGGGGCTGTAGTGCGGATGATGTCTATAACGTGATTGCCGTGACTGCGGTGCAGGCCCAGGCGCTGGATGCGATAGCCTGAAAGGGCTGCTTGTTGCTGTTCTGATGCGTGCCGGGTGATGTGGCGCGCTCTGCTTTGTTATTCTGACGCGTGCCGGGTGGCGGGGGCCGGACTTGCTCCTCGTGCCTGGTTCGGCGCCCTGCGCGCCGAACACCGCATCGCCTTGTTCGTCCGCCCGTTCGGGCTCCCTTCACAAGCGGCTCGCTCAGCCCCGAAAGTCGCTGCGTCCGGCCCCCGCCACCCGTCCCGCTGCGGTGGTTCGTGTTTGGTGCGCCGCTGGGGCGGTTCGGGTGCTAGGCCTCTTTCTGTGATGATACGTGCTGTTGAAACAGATCTTGCGCCGTCCCGGCTCGCGCGCCTGCCGCGCGGGCCGAGACATTCGGGATGGCTGTGATGCCGGCACACCAGGCGAGAGCTGGCGACTATATCCTCCTGCGCCCGGCCAGCAACATCAGGAACTCATCGAACACCGAGTTATCCAGGCCTTGCGTCAGGTCGACGGGCAATGAGCGGGGATAGTAGGGGCTGAGGTCCAGGCCGACGCCCAGGCCCAGGATTTCCACGGAACGGTTCTGCGTGAACTGTCGGACCACGGACTTCAAGTGGTTGTCCAGGTAGAAGGTGTCATTGGCCAGGTTGGTGGCGCCGTCCATGGGGCAGCCGTCGGACACCACCACCAGTATGCGCCGCTGCCTGGGGCTTTCCAGCAGACGGCCGCAGGCCCATTGGACAGCTTCCCCGTCCACGCCTTCCTTGTACAGGTCCGGTTTCATCAGCGCCACGATGCGCCCTCGAGCGCGCCGCCATGAGGTATCGGCGTCTTTGAATACCAGGTGGCAAACTTCGTTCAGGCGCCCCGGTGCGGCGGGTCTGCCCCGGGCGAACCAGTCGCGGCGGGCGCGGCCGCCGTTCCAGGCCATGGTTGTGAAGCCCAGGATCTCGGTAGCGATGCCGGCCTGTCCCAGCGCCCGCATGAGGATGTCCATCATCAACGCCAGGGTAGTGCTGTACTGTCTCATGGAACCCGAGCAGTCGATCAGGAAGCTGACCGCGCAGTCGGCCACCGGCAGATATTGATCACGGCGGAACAAGCGTCTTTCGGCCGGCGAGCTGATCAGCTGAGCCAGACGCCGGCCGTCTATGACCCCTTCCTCTTCGCCGAAACGCCAGCCATCGCGCTGCGGCTGCGCCAGTATGGCCCGCAATGCGCGAGTCAGGCGGGCCACGTTGACGCCCTGCTCTGCCGCGCGCCGGTCCAGTGTCTGACGGTATTCGTGCAGTAATGCGCTGCGCACCAGGCCCGCGGCGTCCAGTTCCCTATCGTAGCGGCGCGTGAAAATGCGGTAGCGGCCCTGGGCTCCTTCAAACACTGCACTGTCGCCGCTCTGCGCCGAAGCGAAAGTGTCGCCGTCGTCCTGTTCAAAATCCAGGGACAAGGTAAAGTTGCCGTGCCTCACCTTGACGGTCTTGGGCGTGTCCTCGTATTCGCTTTGCACGCGCTGCGCAATATCGCGGGCAATCTGCAGCGCGTAGTCCGCATAGCGGCGCTGGTCGTCCCGATGGCGCCGTATGCCGGCCAGCGCCGTACCCCAGGCAGGCGCAAGCCCCGCACGGGTAGGTTCCAGCAGATCCTGGATGTGCTCGGGCAGTTCGAAAGCCATGAGGCGGCTCCAGGTGATCTGCGAGAGCGCGAACAGCAGTATGCCCAGGCTGGTCTCGGTCGCGCCCGAATCCAGGAAGGCGTCCGACCAGGCGCGATAACGCCTGATCAGGTTATGACGTACGCCGGGCAAGGATGCTGGCGCAAGGGATTCCACACGCAATTGTTCCAGCCATTCGAACACCAGGCGCTCGACCGGCTCCTGTGGTAGCAATTCCGTATGCAGCGCGGCGTCGGATAGCTGCAGCCGCAAGGCCACCGCATCGGCTACGCCGCGGTAAGACTGCAGCGTGTCCACGCCGGGTTGCAGCTGCAAGTGCGGTGCATGGA
>JAEWEH010000383.1 GCA_023389535.1 Pseudomonadota bacterium | reverse complement strand
CCTTAACCCTTGCCTGTGCACTGGCGCCGTCTTTTGCAAGCGCATCGTCTTATCCCGACAAACCCATCAAGATCGTCGTTCCGTTTGCCGCAGGCTCGTCGACTGATATTCTGACGCGCGGCGTGGCCGATGGTTTGTCCAAGCGTCTGGGCCAGGCGGTGGTCGTCGAGAATCGTGCGGGCGCCGGCGGCGCCATTGGCGCGGCCGCCGTAGCCAACGCGGCGCCAGACGGATATACCCTGGTCATGGGCACCAACGGCCCATTTGCGGCCAACGTCAGCTTGTACAGCCAGCTTTCCTACGATCCGCTCAAAGACTTCGAGCCGGTGATACTGATGGGTCGTTTGCCCATGATGCTGGTCGCCAATCCAGCCGCAAAGGCGACGACGGTGCAAGAGCTGATCGCCGAAGCGAAGGCCCATCCCGATCAGGTGAACTTCGGCGCCAGCAACACGACCGCGCGCGTTTGGGTGGAGTTGCTGAAGAAAACGGCGGGGGTCGAAGCTGAAAGCGTGCTGTACAGCAACGTGGGCGGCATGCTTTCGGACTTGATGGGCGGTCAGATACCGTATGCTTTCGAGAATGTTGGCCCTGCCAGACCCCTGGTGGAATCCGGCAAGCTGAAAGCCCTGGCGGTGACATCATCGGAGCGTGCGGATTTCGCGCCTAAGGTACCGACCATGGCGGAATCGGGCTTTGACAAGCATGAACTCGTGGTGTGGTTCGCCTTGTTCGCGCCCAAGGGCACGCCGTCGGACATTGTCGAGCGACTGAACAAAGAAACCGACGAGCTGCTGAAGACCCCTGAACTGATTCGCCTGGCGGACCAAATCAGCATGAAGCCCGCAGGCGGACCGCCGTCGGACTTGGCCGCTTACCACAAACGTGAAGTGGATAACTGGCGTTCCTTGGTACAGTTTACGGGTGTACAGATCAACTGAAGCTTTGGCATGGGAAGCGTGGACTCGCGTAGCAGCGGGACAATCCACGCAGTGAAGAGCCTAGGCGGCCATATATACAGGCCGCTTTATGCGACAGCGTCCGCGATTTCCATCAGCATGAGGGGCACATGTTGTTGTGCCCCATAAACGTCGGCATCCGATAAGTCACCCGAGCCGACGCGCCTGGGCATGGTTACCTTGACCGACAGTACTTCCGGATAAGGAATGATCTGTACATCGGACGGCTGGACGCGATATGCTGCAGCGATCTTATCGGCCTGCAAGGCGCCAGCGGTCACTATCCTGTCGTAGTCCTGTTTTGTATTGAACACAACGTCTACCGTAAGCACGAATGCGCCGGCATTCTTCGAACGCAACACCAGCGCGATATCTTTAAGTTGTGCCATCAAGCAGTCTCCTTGGCGCCCAAGTCCACGATTTCGATAGGGAAGACCTCCAGCGGGTCATCCAGTTCCATGGCATGCCATACGCTGAACCGATAGGCCGGCCCCACCGGTATATCGGATGGCGAAAACGGCATGGCCAGGTTGCCGGCCGTGCAGAGCCTGCCTTCGAATTCGGTGTGCATGGCAATGTATCGGGCTTTGGCCAGCACCGCGGCCGCCTGTTCTTGCGTGGGGGCAACCACGTCGAGCATCAACCCGATTTCATGCGGTATCTGGTCGGACTGGGGCTCGGCATCGCCAAGAACTGCATCCAGCCCGTAACGCCTTATCGTCAGGGTGTATTGCGATGGCGCTATACCCAGGGCCGACGCTTCGTTGCGCGTGCGTTCCTGAATTTGTTCCGTGAAGGAATTGATCTGGGAAATCAGTACAGGATCCCGCACACCCGCGAACATGACAGCACGCCACCCGGCGCTCGCTACGCCTTCCAGCTTGACGGTGTAGCGAGGCGCGCTGGCGAACCGGGTGCCGCGCACCCTGACGCTGCGCTCATCTACCGCTTCATATGTGCATGCCTGGGTGCTTACGATACCTGATGGCTCGACGAATTCGTACGGAGACGGGTTTTCATACATGGTATGGGCCGCCACTTTGGACGGTGTGCAGCGCTTGTCCGGATGGCCGGGTTCGACGGTGAAGTAATCCTGCCCCAACGTGCCTATGATGCAGTCCTGGCCTGTTTTTGGGCTGGCGATCGTCGCACCGCATTCGATCGTTTTGCCAAGATGCCAGGCAAGGGCTGGGTCATACCCAAGCATGACAGGGATCGCCGCATAAATGGCGCTGTCACTGCACCGGCCGGCCAACACGACGTTAGCCCCTTGCCGCAATGCCTGCTGCAGCGGTTCAGCACCCATCATTGCCACGATCCGCTCGCTTTTCATGATGGTCTGCTCATCGAGCGGCAGCGAGGGCCAGAGGCCCTGTATGCGATGCTCGGCCAAGCGCCGTGCAATGAGCTCGCGCGAAGGTTCCGCGTCAATGACCGCAAGGCTGGCGACAAGGCGTTCTTCGCTGATGATGCGCTCGACGATCTCGCGGGTCAGTTGAAGATGGGGCGTCCCGCCGCTGCCGCCCGCAGAACCGATGATAAGGGGGATATCATGGCGCCTGGCAGCCCGAAGCAGCAGCCGCAGGTCGCGCTCGATGGCCTCGGGCGAGACATAGGGCTTGCCTGCACCCAAGTAATAGGGGCCGGGGTCCATGGACCCGGCGTCCGCGCCGATAAAGTCGATGCCCGTCTCCAGCGCGCGATTCAGCGCTGTCTCGGTAAAGCCATACCCGATGCAGGCGGTGGCTGCGAGCATGCGCAGCGGCTTAATCGGTGGAGTAAGAGAGTTCGCTTGATTCACAATGGCGTCTGCTGCAAGGTTGCGGGTGGATGTCCAATGCCTTGCATCCTACCATCGGCAATACGCAGTGTGATTCTTTAAATCGTAGAATTATTATGATCCAATCATGCAAGGCCTATCGTTTGCGCTAAGGCGGTCTGGCCGCTCGCCACTATTCATGTGTCCCTTTCGTAAACTAAGGCAGCGGCATCCAGGAAGGCCTCTATTAATTGCAGCCGCGGCGACGAGCGCAGCCAGATCAGCCCGAACCGACGAGGTTTGCAGGGCGTTTTCAGCGCTAGGCTAACGATAGCCAGCCCCCTTTGCCACTGATCCCAGGCGCTGGGAACAATGGCAACGCCCAGGTCTTTGTGCACGAGGCGGGTAATCGCTTCGGTGGATGCGAGCTCGAACCGTTCCCGGGGCACGATGCTGTTCTGGCGAAGATAGGCATCGATCTGCTGGCCCGCCCAGCTGTCCCGGTGGTAACGAATGAAGGGTTCCCGTTCCAGCAGCAGGTGTGGATCCGCGTCTTTGTGCCGCTGGGCAGCGATCATGACGAATGGTTCTTCGCTGAGTTGATGCCATCCCATGACCTTCGAAGGCGTATACGCAGGCTCCATGGCAATAGCTGCATCCAGCGTGCCTCTTTCAACTTGCGTATGAAAGTCCGATGATTGCCCGGACATGATGTTGATCCGTATTTCCGGATATTGCGAACTGAGCGCTTCGAGGATGTCAGGCACTTTACCCGCCAGGACGGTGTTGCCGGTGCCAACACTGAGTTCGCCTCTGAGTTCGTCGGTATTGGCAAGAGCGGCCAGTGCATTGATTTCTTCCAGAATGCGCTGGGACGGGTCGAGAATGCGGTGAGCCGCCTGAGTCAGGTGTACCGCCTTGCCCGCGCGCCGCACCAGGCTGATGCCCAGTTCATTTTCCAGGGCCCGCAGCTGTTGCGCCACCGCGCCGTGGGTCAGGTTCAGGCGCCGGGCGGCTTCCGCCATCGAGCCATAGCGATGCACTGCTAACAGCGTGTTCAATAATTTGGTGTTCACAAGATAGAATTACTATCGTTTGATGATAAGCGCAAGCTTACTATAACGATGGAGGCCTGGGTACTATGAACGTTCACCGAACGAGAGGAACCTATGCGCAGCAAGCTATTCGTACCGGCCTCCAGGCCCGAACTATTCGTTAAGGCGCTCAAAAGCCAGGCCGATGCCATCTGCTTCGACCTCGAAGACGCGGTGCTGGAAACGAGGAAGCAGCACGCGCGGGACGAGCTTGCGCGTTTCTTCGCGACCGATGAGTTCCAGTCGCTGCGTCAGGAAGGCAAGAAAAGCATCATCGTGCGAGTCAATGCGCTGGAAACCGGCCATACTGACAGCGACCTTGCTGTTTCCTGCGCGCGCGGTGTCGACATCATCAACATCCCCAAAGTCGATACGGTGGAGGACGCGCTGCGCTTCGTCTCCATGCTGCAGGCGCACGAGCAGCGAGCCAGCGTCCCTGGTGCACAGCTGAATATACGTGTATTGGCGAACATAGAAACGCCTCGCGCACTGCTGAATGCCGCCGAACTAGCAGCCGCGCATGACAAGGTCTGGGGCCTGCAGCTTGGGCTGGGCGACCTTTTCGAGCCGCTGGGCATAGCCCGTGACGATGCACAGAACGTGCATGCGGTGATGATGGCGATGCGCATCGCCGCCGGCGCCTCGGGAAAGATCGCTTACGACACCGCCTATACCAACGTTTCCAATGCTGAAGGCTACCGCGAGGAAGCCAGGCAAGCGCGCCGCGTCGGCTTTCTTGGAAAGACTTGCATCCATCCCAGCCAGGTCGCCTTAGCGAATGAGGTTTTCAGCCCTACGGAAGAGGAAGTGCGCTGGGCCGAGAAAGTGGTGGAGTCCGCCGAACAGAACGACGTGAACGGCGCCTACATGTTGGAGGGGAAGATGATAGATGGACCGTTTATCGACCGTGCGCGAGCAGTGCTTGCGCAGGCGCGTGGGCAGGCCGGCCTGCGCTGACTGACCCGTTGGCCGTCTATCGCTTTATTTATCAAACTTTGGGAACGCTTTGCGAAAATGCCAATGAGTGACAATTACCCCTTATCCGGTATCAAAGTACTGGACTTGAGCGCCTATATCGCCGGGCCATACGGATGCAATCTCCTGGCGGACATGGGGGCCGAGGTCATCAAGATCGAGCCGCCCGAGGGAGATAATCTGCGCAAATATCCATCCACCCTGCCGGGAGAAAGCCGGGCCTTCTTGGGCGTGAACAGAGGCAAGTTCGGGATGTGCCTTGATCTGAAAACCGAATTGGGCTACCAAGTGTTCATTCGGCTTGTCAGCCAAGCTGACGTCATAGTCCATAATTTCCGCCCTTCAGTTCCACCCAGGCTGCGTATTGATTACGACACACTTCGGGCTCATAACCCGCGCCTGGTCTACTGCTCTTTGACGGGATACGGCCAAAGCGGGCCATTAGCCAACCGGGCCGGATATGACCAGGTGCTGCAGGCGCGGACGGGTATCTGTTCGTCGCAGGGCACGGTCGACGAACCGAAGATTGTCTATGGATCGGTGGTGGATTACTACGGCGCTGCGATGCTGGCAAATGGCGTTACAGCCGCGTTGCTACAACGTGAAAAAACTGGCGAGGGACAGCACGTCACCGTGTCTTTATTGAGCAGTGCATTGGCCATGCAGGCGGCCAGGCTGGTGGTCACCGAAGATGAACCGCGCGCAATCAATCGCGACATGAGATCGGGCGGGATTACCGGTATTCACCCTACCCGTTCCGGGCATCTGTATCTTTCCGCGAACACGGCCCATTTCTGGCGCTCTCTGTGCACGTTGGTCGGTTTGCCAGAGCTGGCTGAAGACGAGCGCTACGATACGGTGAAGAAGCGCGCGGCTAATGTAGAACAACTGGTCCCCGTGCTGCGCGATGCATTAATGCGCAGGACGGCCGAAGAATGGGAACACATTTTTGGCGAGCAGGTGCCTTGCTCTGTCGTGCGCAATACGGAAGACGTCTTCGAGGACGCACAGGTACAGGAACAAGGCCTGATCGGCGAGCATACCCATCCGATCCTGGGCCGGTATAGGACGATCGCGAATCCCATTTCGTTCAGTGCCGTCCAGGCCAAACGCAAGCTGCGCAGTGCCCCGGGGCTAGGGCAGCATACCAGTGCCGTCATGCGCGAGCTCGGATATTCGGAAGCAGAGATTGCCGGTGCAGTTGCTAATCGGAATGTTCTGGCTTAGATAGCAGCATCCTCCTTCCGGATCGAAAAGCCGGAAGGCCACCTTTACTTCGTAGTTTCGGTATTACCTCTGGAGGAGGCATCATGTCCAAACGCGTTACCCTGAAGATTCTTTCCAGCCTTGCCCTGATTGGCGCCGCAAGCACCACTATGACGCTGCTTTCCAGCGGTACCGCACAGGCGGCGCAGTGGCCCGAACGTCCGGTTCGGCTGGTCGTGCCGTTCGCCCCTGGCGGCAGCAATGATGTCATCGCCCGTAAATTGGCGGACAGCATCAGCAAGAGCACTGGCCAGACTTTCGTCGTCGAGAATAGAGCGGGTGCCGGCGGCGTGGTGGGTGCCGGGCACGTCGCGTCGTCCGCGCCGGACGGCTACACCTTCCTGTTCATCTCGGGATCATTGGCGACGTCGGCTGCCGTGCAAAAGACGCCCTATGATGCCAAGACCGCATTTGACGCAGTGTCTCTCGTGGCGAGCGCGCCATTCGTGGTCATTACGCGCAAGGACTTCCCTGCCAAGGACATCAAAGGCTTGCTCTCTTATGCCAAAAGCAATCCCGGAGTGATCAATTTCGGCAGTGCGGGGCTGGGCGACAGCTCGCAGATGGCAACGGAACTGCTTGCCAACAAAGCAGGCGTAAAAATGCAGACAGTCGGCTACAAAGGCATCGCACCAGCCCAAATGGACTTGGTGGCCGGCCGCCTCGATATGATCATCACTACCATGGCGTCCATACGTGGCACGCCGACCGATGAGCTGCCCAAGCTCGCCTTCACCGGCGCGGAACGTGAACCGGACTTCCCCAACATCCCCACAGTGAAGGAAGAAACGGGTCTGGATTATGTCGTCAATGTCTGGTGGGGCGTCTTTGGTCCGAAAGGCGTAGATACGGTCGCCCGCGACAAGCTCAATGCCGAGATCAAGAAAGCCATCTCTACCGAAGAATTCGCCAAGTTTCTGGATTCTGTCGGCGCCCGTCCTCAGCCATCCACCCCTGATGAGCTGCAGAAGCTGCTCATTTCCGATGTGGATCAATGGACGGAAACTGCTCAGGCGGCAGGAATACGCGTTCAATAATCACCACTTTCGGGCATCGACACTACTGGAGCAATCATGACCACAGCATCCGACATTGGGGCGCAAGGCGAGCAAGAGGAAGTCAAGCAGACTGTCACTCAATACTTGGCAGTCAGTACCAAGCATTTGCATGACGTGCCTTCTCGCACAGATCCAGCCATACTGGCGTCGGAATTGGAGCGCTTGAACTCCGCTGTGCGTGCGAGCGTCGATGGCATAAGCCCATTCTGGCAACCGGCCGATTACCAGCTTGCGCAGCTTCAAGAGTGTGATACGAGCAATGCAGCCCGGCCGGTGCGCGGAGCTGGGTTGGCGCCGACGGGCAGGATGCCGGAGGGCAGCCATATGACACTGGCAGAAGCAGCGCGCAAGTTGGAGTCCGGCGAACTGAGCTCCGAGCAATTGACGGCCCAGGCGATCGCGCGAGCTCGGGAATGCCAGCCTTCGCTCAATGCTTTCATTGAAATATGGGCGGATAGGGCCATGGCGCAGGCCACGGCGGTTGACATGGAGAGGGCGCGCGGCACTGTCCGTGGCCCTTTGCATGGCATTCCTCTTGCGCACAAGGATTGCTTCGAGATCCAGGGCCATGGGGCGACCATTGGATCGCGGGCCCGTCCGCCGGTTTCGGCGCAACGCGATGCCCATGCCATCCAACGGTTGAACGAAGCAGGCGCGGTCACGGTCGGCGTCCTGAACTTGAACGAGATGGTAGCGGGACCGACAGGGCAGAATCCCGCGTTTGGCGACTGTTGCAATGCCTTGGATCCGTCGCGGATTGCAGGTGGCTCGTCCAGTGGCTCGGGCGCGGCAGTGGCTGCCGGGGCGGTCTTTGCATCCCTGGGCAGCGACACCGGCGGGTCCATACGTTTACCGGCTTCTGTACATGGCCTGTTCGGCCTTAAACCCACTTACGGTCGCATCTCGCGCAGTGGATGCTTCCCGCGCGCCTTTTCCCTGGATTGTGCGGGTCCCTTGACTCGTACGGCGGAGGACTGCGCGATCATGTTGCAAGCCGTGGCCGGGTTTGATCCAGAGGACCCCTCTTCTTTAAATGCGGCCGTACCTGAATATCCGGCGCTACTGGACATTGCGGCGGAGGGCAGTCGGGTGGCCGTACTCGGTTTGTCTGAAACCGAAGCCTGCGACCCCGTGATCGCCGCCGTTTTCAGCGATTTTGCGGCGCGCGTCGAACGCCGCTTTGGCACCGTCAGGGAAGTGGATTTCCCCCAGCTATCCGCTTGCTACGCCATGGGCGACATTATTTCCAAGGTGGAGGCGGCCACGCTGCATAGCCAATGGATGCGAGCCAATCCGCAGGCCTATTCCCAGGCAGTCTACTCCCGCACCGAACCTGGACTGCATGTGCCCGCCCCACGTTATCTTGAAGCGACGATGGTTCGCGCACGCGTGTTGCGCGAATTCCTGGCAGGGCCGATGGCGGAAGCCGACATCCTTCTTTGCCCCACTATTCCTATCCCCGTGCCCTTGCGCACGGAGGCCGATATGGAGCAGAAGGGCAGCGTATTCAATGTGGTGACGGCCATTACCCGGCTTACGCGACCCTTCAGCTACCTGGGAGTACCGGTGTTGTCCATGCCTATCGGCAAGGACAGTAACGGCATGCCGGTGGGCGTCCAATTGATAGGCAGGCCGCTGGCCGAGGCGCGCTTGTTATCGTTTGCGCACCAGATGTCGATTGCTTGAGCCATCATTCCTGAATTGAACGTAGATAGATATAGAGCAGAGTGGATGTAAATGGATATGAAGCCTTGGGAAAAATACCTGGGAGAGCAGGACAAAGCTGTGCTCGAAAGAGGGCGCTTTGCGCGCCGCATGGGCTATGGCAGCCGGCCCGCGATCGTAGTCATCGATGCGCAACGCTACATGGTGGGCGAAGAAGGCAACGACGAGAACTGGCCTTCCAGCTGCGGTGCCGTGGGGCGTACCGCCGTGGGGCACATCCAGCGCATCGTCGCCCAGGCGCAAAGCAGTGGCATACCTTGCTTCTTCACCACCTTTGAGCTTGATCCTGGGGGCGCCGATATAGGTGTTTACGGTCGCAAGCGGGATCTTCTCGATAGTGAGCACTGGTGTCTTGCCGGAACGCGCGGGGCGGAACTGGTGCCGCAGCTCGCCCCTGGCAAGAACGACATTGCCTTCGTCAAGAAGAAGCCCAGCGGATTTCATGGAACGCCTTTACTGGGCTACCTGGTGGAACGCGGCATCGACACGGTCATCGTGGTGGGCGGAGCCACGAGTAATTGCATACGCGCCACCGTGTTTGATTCCTCCTCTTACAACTTCCGTACGATCGTTCCTCAAGAGGCGGTGTTTGATCGGATCGCGGTTTCGCATGCTATCAGTCTCTTCGACATGGACCGGCAGTTTGCGGATGTCGTCGCGGTTGACGATCTGATGATTTACTTGAAGGGCTTCGATATTAAGGAATAGCTGGCGACTCGCGGGATCGCTACGCGCGATTGGTTGACGTGGATCCCGTAGGCCCGCCCGTGCGCTCACTATCGCAATTGATCTTGAGCCCAGCGCGCGATCTGCAATAGGGAATAATCGGCGCCATAGTTGCCTACCAGTTGTATGCCTATCGGC
>JAEWEH010000371.1 GCA_023389535.1 Pseudomonadota bacterium | reverse complement strand
TGAAAAGCGTGGGCACAATGCCCTACTTGCATTCGGGGTTAGTGCGCGTACCGAAGCCCATCTTGGCGAACTCCTCTTTGCTCAGGCCCAGCGTTTGCGTGATATCCGAGTTGATCTTCACCACTTTGTTATAGAGCTTGCCATCGTCACCCTTGGCGACCTCGGTCAGGAAGATATTCGCCACGCCGTTGCGGTTTTCATCCAGCTTGACCGGGCCCGTGGGAGTATCCAGCGTCATGCCGGCCAGATGCGCGCCGAGTTTGCCGACTTCGCCTTTGACAGCGTCCAGACCAGCGAGTACGGCCTTGGTGTTGACGTAATAGGCGTGCGCAAACAAACCGGGGGTGGGATAGGCGTTCTCGAATTTGGCGTCGCGGTAGTCCTGCACGAACTTGTTCCAGGCAGGGTTATCCCAGTTGTCCGCCGTGGGGCCGGCCGCCGGCGTACCGACCAATGCGTCGCGGCGCTTGCCCTTATAGCTCAGTACCGTTTGGTCAACCGTGATGGACCCGCCGATGAACGGCTTGTTGCCGCCGGACTGCTCATATTGCGAGAAGAAGTTGACGGCATCCGAGCCGCCCAGGGCGACATAGATGGCGTCTATGTCTGTGGGCAGCTTGGCGATGACTGAAGAATAGTCCTTAGTCCCCAAAGGCACCCATTGCTTGTCCGGCACTTTGCCGCCGGCCTTACAGAATTCGATCATGAAGCCTTGGACCTGGGCATAGGGGAAGGAATAGTCTTCCGCCACGATGGCGACCTTCTTATAGCCCTTGTCGTGATAAACATATGACCCCAGCCCGGCCGACCACTGCGCGCCATCGGTCGAGAAGCGATAAAAATTGGGCGCCGGATCTTTCAGGGTGGTTTCCTGAGCAGCAGACGACCCATTCACGAAGATGACGCCCGGCTGCGTTTTGGCGTAGTCTTTCACTGCGATGCCCTCGGAACCGGATAGCGGCCCGATGAGGATCGCAACCTTGTCCTGCTCCACCAGTTTGCGGGCGGCATTAACGGCCGTATCCGGTTGACCGGTCGACGATGCGCGGATCACCTCGATCTTTTTTCCGCCGGCGGTAAAGTTGTGCTGTCGCATGGCCAGTTCCATACCACGCATTCCATCCTGGCCGGATACGGTCAAGGCGCCTTCCAGGGTCGCCAGCACACCGATCTTCAAAGTTTCCTGTCCTTGCGCAGCGGCGCTAAGGCCGCCCAGCGCCATCGCCAGCGCAGCGGCGCCAAAGTAAATGCTTGTTGGTTTCATGTGGTGTCTCCGATTGTTGTGATCAATGACCTACGCATTTCGCCCTATTCTTTGCGGGCCGGGTGAAACAGGCCACGTACTCGCCGCCATAAGCCCAACAAGCCGTCCGGCGAGAAAATCAGGATCAGCAGAAAAGCTCCGCCGATAACCAGGTTGAAGCGCTCGCGATCGATGAGGTCGATCGCGAAGTTCTGCAACAGAACAAAAACCAGCGCGCCAATGAAAGCGCCCAGGGGATGGCGCAAGCCGCCGATGACGGCAATGATGAGAATATTGATAAGCGCCGTGGTGCCTATCGTCCCCGGCGAAATGCGGCCGTTGTACCAGACCAGCAGGACACCGCCGATGCCGGCCAGCAACCCAGCAAACGCATGTGCCGCGATGCGGTGCGCAGCAACGTTGAAGCCCAGCGCCCGCATGCGCCGAGCGTTGTCGCGGGTGCCTTGCAGGGCCATGCCGAACGGGGTGCGTACCAGGTACTTGACCGCCGCATACGCCGCCAACGCAACGCAAAGCGACAGGTAGTAGAACGGCACGGGGTCCTTCAAGCCGATGCCCAGGATTTCAGGGGGGAATAAACTGGAGAAGCCCTGGAATCCATTGAATATCGTGTAATTCTGCTGCGTCAGATAGAACATCGCCACCCCGATTGCCAAGGTGATCATGATGGTATAGATGCCGTCGGTGCGTACGGAGATCAGCCCTATCAGTGTGGCCGCGGCGACGGAAAGGAGCACTGCCATGAACGACGCCAGCCACCAAGGCCATTCGAGACTGATCTGACTGACGGCAGAGTGACCGAATATGGCGACCGCATAGCCGGCAATGCCGGCGAGAGTCATCTGGGAAAGACTGACTATGCCGCCGTAGCCCGCCAGGAAAGTCAGCGAAAGCGCAATAACGCCAAGAACCAACGACTGCGCGCCAATCTGAAAAGTAAAGAAGTTCGAAGCCAGCCAAGGGTAGACCAGCAGAATTGCCACGACCACCAGATAGCGCGCCAACTTGCGCTGGAACAGGCCGCGCTCGTTGGAAGCAGATGGTGTCCGGGCTTGTGTGTACGCGCTGCCGCCCGCATTCCGCGCGTCGCTGCCGGACATTGCCGTCTTCGCCCGGGCGCCCGCGCCAGCTGCGTCCATGGCGTAGCGCCATCTGTTCGCGCTCATGATTATCTACCCATGATCCCTTGTGGACGCAGCGCAAGCACGACCACCATAATAATGAAGGTGAAGACGACACCGTACGTGGGCGCATAAGCCATGCCCATGGTCTCGGCAATACCGATAAGCAACGCGCCGATGACGGCTCCTGTGATGCTGCCCATTCCGCCGACAATGACCACAATGAGCGACGCCAGCAAGTAGCGCACGTCTTCACCCGGTGCGATGGACAGCGCCGTGCCGCCGATCACGCCGGCAGCGCCGGCGAGCCCGGCGCCCAGCGCGAAGGTGATTGCAAATACCCGCTGCACATTGACACCGCTGGCCGACAGCATGCGCTTGTCGTCGACGCCGGCGCGTATCATGGCCCCCACCTGGGTACGATTCAAGAATAGCCACAAACCCACACCAATGATGATGGCGGCCAGCAGCACCAGCAAGCGAAAGGCGGGGTAGGCGTTGATAAAGGGCATGGGCACCGGGAATTGCGTCCACTCGGGCGGGTCGAACTGATACGTGTCGCCGCCCCATATCCACATGTAGAGGTCGGCCAGCACAATCGACAGGCCGATCGTCACCAGCGTCTGGCGCAATTCTTGCCCATCCATGTAGCGGAACACCAGGACTTGAAGCAGTAAACCTGTGAAAGCGACCGCGACAAAACCGGCGATCAAGGCCGCAAACCATGACCCGGTGACGTCCCCTACGCTATAGCCGATATAGCCCCCCAGCAGGAATAGCGAACCATGGGCCAGATTGACATTGCGCATCAAGCCAAATATCAGCGTGAAACCGCTGGCAACCAGGAAGTACAAGGCCGCCAGGGTCAACCCATTCATCAGTGTCAGGATGAACAGACGGGCATTGCTGGCCAGCGCGGCGATGGCGAAGGCCAGGATGGGCAGCCCTATTACCAGCCACCCAATCAACTCGCGCGTTGCGG
Organism: Pseudomonadota bacterium; assembly: GCA_023389535.1. GTDB lineage: Bacteria > Pseudomonadota > Gammaproteobacteria > Burkholderiales > Burkholderiaceae_B > UBA6240. Next base: position 13,518 of record JAEWEH010000371.1, on the reverse strand, counting down.
GCAGCTTCCAGTTGCCGGTATTCATGCTCAGGCCCAACGTGTCATTGGACGGGCGCCCTGCACTTCCGGCCGCTTATGGAATTGACCGTCCTTCATGACCGCCAGGATACGCTCGGCGTCTTGCAACACCTTGATATCGGTCAGCGGGTCGCCGTCCACCAGAATGATGTCGGCCAAGTAGCCGTCCTTGATCTGGCCCAGCTCGTTGGGACGCTTCATGATTTCCCCACCAAGCTTGGTCGCACTGATCAGGGCCTCCATGGGCGAAAAGCCCAGATACTTGACGAAATACTCAAGATCTTGCGCATTGGTTGCATGTTTGATCCAGGCAAAACCGTAGTCGCCACCCGGTAGAATGCGAACGCCACGCTGGTGCATCTTTCTTAGCGATTCGACTGCCGTTTCAAGTTCGCGGTGATAACCCATGGACTTGGCGATTTCTGGGGTTATTCCATATTCGGAGGCGTGATAGCTGGTGTTGATGAGCCAAGCCAGCCCTGGCGCCACGAAGATGCGATGGCGATGCGCTTCCAGCATATCGAGCGCTTCTTCGTCGGTAAAGCTGGCGTGATAGATAAGGTCGATATTGTGGCGGATGCACTGCTTGATCGATTCGCATGAGCGGGCATGCGCCGCAACCCGACGTCCGTTTCTATGGGCCTCTTCAACCAGCACAGCGATTTCGGCATCGGTGAAGGGCGTGGTTTCCGCAGGCATGCCGGCGATATATTCTCCCGACAGGTTAATTTTCAGCGTGTCGACACCATATTTGATATAGGTTCGCGCCGCCTTGCGCATCTCGTCGGCACCCGTCACGACGCAACCGAAACTCAGCTCGGGAAAAGGCAGATGTGGCCGCGTTTCATCACCCAGGCCGCCGATCGTGGTGATCTCCTGGCTGGCCGCAAGGTAGCGAGGTCCGGGAAATTCCCCGGCGTCAATTGCGTTGCGCAACACGACATCAAGGCGGGCTTTAGCGGTCGCGGCGCCCACGCAAGATGTCCAGCCCATGTCCAGATAGCGTTTGGCCACCCGCACGCACCAAAGTATGTGCTCTTCCGGCGGCATCATCTGGATTGCGGTCAGCGATGGCTGGTCGTTCCAGGAAAAATGGGTATGCGCCTCTGTCATGCCGGGCATCAGCAGCGCGCCGGCCCCGTCAATGACCGTGGCGTCACCGCCATGGAAGGCGCGCATACTGCGAGCCACCTGCTTGATCCTGTTTCCTTCGACCAGAACCTCGCCGTGAAACGGCTGGGCGCCCGAGCCATCGAAAATGCGCACGTTGGTAAATAGAATATTGGCCATGCTGCTGTCCTTCACTGGAAGCGGACGGAATAGAAGTCTTTGAGCTCACGCATGCAGTCATGTGCGCGTTCGTAGGTCGTCCAATGACCACACTGCGGGAATACGACGACGCGGCTGCCGGGTATTCGGTCGCCGATAGCGCGCACGCTTTGAGGAGGGGCGACCCCATCCTCATCGCCCGTGACCAGTAAAGTTGGGCAAGAAATCGCCTCGACGGCGGCGGCTTGCGCGTCGGCCAGGGCCTCGCAACTGCGCGCGTAGCCGTCCGCATCCTGGCGCATGATGCTTTCACGCACCAGCGCGGCGACCGCCGGCTGCTCGCGGCGGCTGGTGGCGGATACCGCCCCGGCGACGATCGCATCAGCGATCTCTTGCATGCCGGCCATGCCTTCATTACGGGCCTTGCCGGCACGCGCCCGGATATTCGGTCGGGCGACGTCCGGTGGACACAGCAAGGGGCCGAACAAGGCCAGGCTCTTGACCCGATGTGCCTGGGTAGCGGCTATCTGGAAGCACACAATGGTGCCCAACGAATGGCCCATGAAATGAGCCCGCGATACGCCGAGCTTGTCGCATACCGCCACCACGCGGTCGGCCATGCCCTCGATTGTCAGGACGCCGCCTACCCCCGCGGAACGCGCGCTGCCGGGCAAATCGATGCGTATGACGCGGAAATTGCCCAGTACGGATTCGATGGGCGTCCAGTTGTTGGATGATCCACCGAGCCCATGGATGCAGACCAGAGGCTCGCCTTCGCCGTCGATTTCCACCGCCAGGCGTTCAATAAACTGCGTGCTCATTTGAACGAGTTCTCCAGTACGCCGATGCCGTCGACCTCTATGCGCATGACATCGCCTTTTTTCAAATAGACCGGTGGGTTCATCCCCATCCCCACGCCGGCCGGGGTGCCGGTGGCGATGATGTCGCCGGGATATAGCGTGATGCCGCGTGAACAGGTTTCGATCAGAGCAGGGATATCGAAAATCATGTCCCGCGTACTGGCTTCCTGGCGTGCTTCACCGTTCACGAAGCTGCGTATCCTGGTGTCCCTCCCATCAAGTTCATCGGCGGTCACCAGCCATGGCCCCATGGGGCAAAAGGTGTCAAATGACTTGCCGAGATCCCATTGCTGGTGCCGCATCTGCACATCGCGCGCCGTGATGTCGTTGACAATGGTGTAGCCGAAGACATGCCGCATCGCATTGGATGCGGTGATGTTCGCTCCGCCCTTGCCGATGATGACGGCCAGTTCCGCCTCGTAGTCGATCTGGTCCGAGATGCCGTGGGGCAATCGCACCACTTCGCCGGGCCCAATAACGCATTCGGGAAACTTGGTGAAAATGATGGGCCACTGGTCTTGCTGACCCGAGCTGGCCTTGAATACGCTGCCGGCCAGCTCGTTGGCGTGCGCGTGATAATTGCGGCCGACACAGATAATGTTCCGTTGCGGGCGTGGAATGGGCGCCTCGAGCCTGACGGCTGCAATAGGGATACGAGGCGCATTTGATATGGGCAAAGGCTCGCCGGCGGCCATCCGGCGTATAAGCGGCAGCGCCCCCAACTGGCGCTCTTGCTTTGCCAGACCCAGCGGTGCTACTTCCCTGCCGTCGGGCGTGAGCTGGCCGACATGCCGCTCGCCGCCCCACTGAAAGGTGACTAGTTTCAAGGTTTGTCTCCCCGTTCGATTGAAACCTTTGGGTTTTCTTCGATATGTTTGGGTGATTTATTATGTGCTATTTACTGTTTAAGACATATAGCTCAAAATGAGACATGCGTCTTAAATTTGGATTGATTCTATGGATGGTTTTTAATGTCGTCAAGCCATTTTTGATCAGTATCAATAAACGTATTGGAATGTCACCTATGAGAGTCGTCGTCACATCAGTGCCCAAGGCGCCTGCCAGTGGGCCGCGCGCACGCACTTACGCGGCTTTGCTGCAAGCGGCCATGGAACTGATCCGAACAGGAGTCATGCCATCGGTAGCCCAGGTTGCCGCGCGCGCCGATGTGTCCAGGGCAACCGCTTATCGCTACTTCCCTAGCCGGAGCAAGCTCATTGCGGCCGTCGTCGACACGTCTCTGGGCCCCGTCCGGACCACGGCCTCTCGCCATGAAGACGGCCGTCAAAGAGTCATGGAGCTGTTTGACCACACTTTCCCCAGATTCAAGGAATATGAGACTGAAATGCGTGCGGCCTTGCAGCTGGCGCTCGAGCACCGCGCCCGCGAACGCGCCGGCCTGCTCGACGAAGAGCCCTACCGCCGCGGACACAGGGTCAAGATTCTGGCCCAGGCGCTTGCGCCTTTCGAAGGAAAAATACCCAAACCAGCGCTACGGCGCCTGCATAAGGCTTTATCGACGATTTACGGTTATGAAGCTTATTTGGTGCTGAAAGACATCTGGAATGCGTCCGACCGGGACATAGAAACAACCGTCCGCTGGATGGCGGCATCGCTTATCGATGCCACCATACGCGAAGCCGACGCGAAACGCCCATAAAGCCCGGCGCCGCCCATTTTGGACTGATGATGCATAGTGATAGACGGCTCTGCGTACGGCAATAAGCCACTGTTCACGTCGTTCACTTCAGGTGATATGCGACAGATCCGCAGGCCTATCGATATCCCGCACGCATCCTCCGTCGTCAACATGAATGCGCTGAACTTGCGATGCATGACGCTGGATGACCTGTTGCAGACCGACGCTGGGATCGCATCCCCGCAATTCGGCGTCGAGCGCGGCACTGAAGGCAACCGGATGACCCGGCTTGCCTTCATAGAAAGGCCGCGCGATCAGCGCTCCTTCCCGTAGGCTTTGTATCACTTCCTGGACAGTGGATGGGCGTACAAAGGGCATATCGCCCAGCATCATCAACCAGCCAAGCTCCGGTGCCTGGCCCGCCATCCCGCATCGAATGGACGCCCCCATTCCGGCATCGGCATCGGCGCAATGCACGATATTTACGCGCAGGCCGGAAAGCGCGGCGCGGACGTCTTCCATCCGGGCGCCGCATACGACCGTTGCGGTACCCAAAGAAGCCAGCATGGCCTCGCAACTTGCCCGGATCACCGACCGTCCATCCGGAAGTGGTTGCAGCAGCTTGTAGCGCTGGCCGGTGGGATCGAACCTGGCACCCTTGCCCGCGGCCAAGACTATTGCGGAAATTTCCGCACTCGCTTGTACGGACGGCGCGGTGCTGATGGTGCTCATGAACCTGCAATCTCCAGACGGTCTTTCCCTATCGCAATATCATACTGAACCGGTAAAGCGATTCCGTTCTTGACCGCAATGACCTCCGCCATAATGCTCACCGCGATCTCCGCCGGGGTCTTGCTTCCAATGAAGACGCCAACTGGACCGCGCAGCTTGCGCAATAACTCCGGAGGCTGGTCGAGATGCTCCAGCATGCGCTGTCTTCGTGCGGCGTTGTTCCTTCTGGAGCCTATCGCACCAACATAAAAGGCATCCGTATGCAAAGCAGACAGCAAGGCCAGATCGTCGAGCTTGGGATCGTGCGTCAGGGCAACGACACAAGTCCTGGAGTCGGGCTTGAATGCATCCACAATGTCGTCCGGCATACCTGTCAGGACTTGCGCCCCTTCTAGCGACCATAGCTGGCTATACTCCTTCCTGGGATCGCATACCGTAACCAGGAACCCGTTGAAGATCGCCATGGTGGCCAGATATTCAGAAAGCTGGCCCGCGCCGATGATGAGCATCCGGTAGCTGGGCCCGAATATGCTTGCCATCGTCGAACGAGTATAGGTCAATGGCTCAGGAGTATTGATGGCGGTCAAATTGACGCTGCCGTTGTCCAGATCCAATTCCCTTTTGACGAGCTTTCCCCGGCTGGTTGACGCCAGCAATTGACTTAACAGATGTGCGTCCGGGTTGAACTCGACGACCAGCTCCACCGTGCCGCCGCAAGGCAGGCCGAAGCGGTGCGCTTCATCGGCGTGGACGCCATATTTCAAGATCTCTGGAGCTTCCTTGTTCTGCCAGCCTCGATATCGATGAATGAGATCGTCTTCGATGCACCCGCCCGAAACTGAACCGACCACAGTACCGTCGTGACGTAGCGCCATGAGGGACCCAACCGGTCGCGGAGAGGAGCCCCACGTACGGACGACAGTGACCAGGGCGGCATGATGATGCTCATGGCGCCATGCGCCCAGGGTCCGCAAGACTATGCAATCGATACTATCCATGCTGATCCATACGTGGGTGCGCTGATCGCGGCAACGACCCGCCGGACGCGGGCCACGGTACGCACGCCGTCATGTGGTTTCCTTGGCCGAAGGAATGCGCGCGTAATACTGCCGGCCCCCAAGGATTTGGCTGAGGCTGCGGGCCGCATCCAGCAATAAACTCCTCCACCGCTCAACGTTCTCCTCGTGGAAACGGGTGGCCGGCCCCGACAGGGCAACCGCCCCTTTCAGTCCGTCGGAATTGAATACCGGCGCAGCGAGGGCTGCGATCTCGGCTTCACGCTCACCAATCGAGAAAAACACTTCAGGCTCGGGCATACCGCCATCGGGCTTGGCGTACCGGAGCAGGACACGCCCTGCCGCCCCTTTTTCCAAAGGCAGCAATTCACCCTGGCGCACGTGATCCCGGAGCTCTCGATGTGAATCGGAGCGGTACAGGCATACACGCATGTCGCCATCCCGAGTAAAGAACGACGCGCCCTCTCCCGTTGCGGCCACCAGTGCGTCCAGCGCCGGCGGCACATGCTGATCCAGGTTCAAGGAGGTGGTGTATACATGCGCCCAGTTGAGCACGCGCGCACCCAGTTGGTATTGCCCGTTGGCAAGCCGCGTAACGCAATGGTACTGGATCAGGGTACCGAGCTGCCGGAGCAAGGTGCTTTTATAGAGCCCCGTCCGCACCGAGAGTTCGTGCAAGGAAACGTAGGGCTCGTCGGGTTGAAATGCATTAAGTATGTCCAGAGCCCGCTCTACCGCCGACACGGGTGCATTTTTTTCCATAGTAGCAATTACCTCTTGTGGGAAGGAGCTTCTGCATGGTATAAATTCTCTCAGTCGTAACTACGTTCTGTCAAGCAGAATTTATATTAAATTTCAAAATGTGTGAAAGAAGAGGCTCCATGAAAGTTCTGACAAAATTGATTCCATGTCTTGCATCAGCCTGTTTAGTGTTGGCGGGATCAAATGCTTATGCATCCGCCGCCGACAACTATCCTGATCATCCGATCAAGATCGTGGCGCCGTATGCACCCGGCGGGGCGACAGACATGTTCGCCCGCACCATCGCCGACGGTCTGCAGAAAGCGTGGAACCAGTCCGTCGTCGTTGAAAACAAACCCGGCGCATCCGGGGTGATCGGCGCGGACAGCGTGTCTCGCTCACCCGCCGATGGCTACACGATGGTGGTCGGCGCGGTTTCCCTGCACTCCATACTGCCCTCCTTGCTCGAGAATATGCGCAGGGCGCAGGACAACCTGACACCGGTGTCCACGCTGGCCAACTTGCCTTCTTATGTCGTGGTGCCGGCAGCCAGCCCTGCCAAGACTATTGACGATCTGATCAAGATGGTCCGCAAAGAGCCTGGCAGGTACACCTACGGTTCAGCAGGGCCCGGCACGTCACAACACGTGTTTCCGGAACTGTTCAAGCAAAAGGCCAATCTGGACATCCTCCATGTTCCCTACAAGGGAAGCGGCGCGATGGTGGTGGACCTCATGGCGGGACGCATCGATATGATTATTGAGCAGGGCCCCGCCGTGCTCAGCCATATCCGCAATGGAACGTTGCGTGCACTGGCCGCCACAACGAAGACCCGCACATCGGAACTGCCCGACGTTCCGACCCTGGACGAGACCGCGCTGCCTGGATTCGAAGCCAACACCTGGTTTGCCGTCTATGCGCCCAAGGGCACGCCTGAACCCATCATTGAAAAACTGAACGCTCAAATCGGCGAGGTTCTGAAAGACCCGAAGGTGGAGACGATCCTGCGCTCACACGGCGCGGTGCCATTACACAAGTCTGTTTCAGAATTGAAAGCGATGGAAGAAGCCGATCGGGCGAAATGGCTGGAAGTAATCAAATCCGGCGGCATCAAGATTGAATAATTGGCGTACATGCCAAGGTTGAACATCATGCATAAAGATACCTCAGAAGCTCGTGCCGATTACAAGGAAAAGGTGACAGGCGAAGCGCTCTATGTCACCGATCTGGCAATACCGGGAATGGCTTACGCCCGGATCCTGAGAAGCCCTCATCCTCATGCCCGAATTCTGGCGATTGACGCTGAGGAAGCAGCGGCCATGGCGGGCGTGCTGGGTATCTTCACCGGGAAGGATCTGCAGGACGGGTTATGTGTGGAAACGCACTGGGGCCTGTATTTCAAGGACCGGCCGATCATCGCGCAAGATATTGTTCGCTACGCGGGAGAACCGGTGGTGGCGGTCGTCGCCACGTCAGAGGCCATCGCCGAGGATGCGATCGAACTCATCCATGTCGACTATGACATTCTGCCTTTCGTCACAGATGGGAAAAAGGCGTTGGAAGAAGACGCGCCCAGGGTCCATGAGCAGTTCAACGTCTTGAACGACTACTACTTCCGTGGCGGACCCAAGCCGGTGGCAGGCACAAACATATGCCACCTGTATGAATTCGAACAAGGCAATGTCGACGCAGCCTTCGAAAATGCCCACAAAGTCGTTGAAGATGAATTCACGTTCCCCGGCATCTACCACTATGCGATGGAGCCCCACGCTGTCATTGCAGACTATCGGTCAGACGGCCTGGAGCTGTGGAGCAACGGCCAGACGCCGACAGCCATCCAGCGCGTTTGCTCCGGGCTGTTCGGGCTGCCCATCGCCCGCATCCGCGTCCATACTCCTTATGTGGGCGGCGGCTTCGGCGGCAAAGCGTCGGTGAAGCTGGATCCTCTGGCGGCTGCACTATCGAAGTTTGTTGGCTGCCCCGTGAAGTTACAACTCAGCTTAATGGAGTCCATGCAGACCTGCCGTCGGGTCGATACAGTCATTGCCATTAAGACAGCTGTAGACCGGGATGGGAAACTGACCGCCCGCAGCATAGACGTCGTTGGAAATTGTGGCGCATATGCCGACACGGGCCCCGCCATCGCAACCAAAGCGGCAATTCGCGCCATCGGACCTTATACCTTCGAGAATTTGCGACTACGCTCTCGCGCTGTATATACAAACACTGTGCCGGCTGCCTCTTTCCGCTCTATTGGAGGGCCGCAAGGAGTATGGGCGAGTGAATCTCAGATCGACGAAATCGCACATGCTATTGGCATGGATCCGGTCGAGTTCCGCCGCAAGAACATTGCCCCACGGCACGGAGTAATCAAATCCGACCTGCGGCCAATAGACGTCGATGTGGGCGAGGAACTTGAACATGCATTGGACTTGATGCAGTCCATGCGCGGCGAGGAATGCCCGAATAGACCACGAGGCGTAGCTGTTGCGGCGACAGACCCCGGCATTCTGCCGGTCGGTGGCGCCATCGTGCGCCTGGCGGCGGACGGCCACATCACCGTTTCGGTAACCACGGCGGAGCTCGGTCAGGGAGCCCGCGGTGTGCAGCGCATTATCGCATCACGCGCCCTGGGGCAACCCATAGATAAAGTCATCGCGCTTGAACCTGACACGCAAGCGGCTCCCTACGATTGGGGCACAGGCGCCAGCCGATCCACCGTCATTCTGGGTCTGGCTATCGAAGACGCATGCCAGCAAATCGCTCAGCAAGTAAGAGAGGCCGCCGCGCTCGTAACAGAAACAGAGCAAAGCGAAGTACGAATCATCGAGGGCGGCGTACAGGTCGGAGACGAAACCTTAAGCTTCAAGGAGCTTCTGCGGCGCTTTCAGGGTTTGACAGCCGGCGAGTTCGCCGCGATCGGCAGGGTGACCCCTTACAGCCAAGGCGGTCGCTTGAAGCAGGCTCCCCTGTTCTGGGAAACAGCGGCCGGCGTGTGCGAAATTTCGGTCGATGAAGACACCGGCCAAGTCAGTGTCGACGCGATTGCGCTTTGCGCTGACGTCGGGAAGGTACTGAACCGTAAAGCGGCCGAAGGCCAGGACGAGGGCGCGACGATCCAGGGGCTGGGCCATACCTTGACAGAGCAGTATGTCTACGAGGATGGGCAAATCATTAACGGTTCGGCGTTTGACTACAAAGTCCCGACCATCGATCAGATCCCGGCCATGCACGCCCATTTCATCGAAAACGGCGACGGTCCCGGCCCCTTTGGTTCACGCGGGATGGGGGAAGGGGCGATTTTGCCGATTGCCCCGGCCGTTGCCAATGCCATCAGAAATAAATACGGCGTACGGATACGCTCCCTGCCGCTGACTCCCGAAAAAGTATGGCGCGCCATTAATCAAAGAGAAAGCTGAAATGAAATTTGAAACTCAAACAAGCGTTGAATGCAGCAAAGAGGCATTGTGGTCCCTGTTGTTCGACGTGACCCGCGTCGCGGCGCTCATTCCCGGATGCAGTGACGTCGAGGAGATCGACCCGCTGAAGCAGTACTCGGCGCTTATTCGCCAGAAGGTCGGACCGTTCAAGTTCGAAATGCCTTGCGAAATCGTGGTGGACGACTACGCCGAGCAGGAACGCGTGTGCATCACGGCCACGGGGCAAGACAAGAAAACGTCTACCGGTGCGCTGGTCAAGCTTGCGCTTATCCTGGGCGATGATGCCGGCAAGGTAACCATTGACATCGACGCCGACATCCAGATATCGGGAAAGCTGGCTACCCTTGGTTTCCCCATCGTAAAAAAGAAGTGCGCGGATATCTTCCGCGAGTTTGATGCGAATCTGCATCAGGCATTGGAGACGATCGATGAAGCCAAGGCGGTTTGAATTCCATAGCCCGGCCAGCATCGAGGACGCGCTGGCGCTTGCCGAGCGGCATGAAGATGAGTTCATGTTCTATGCGGGCGGGACCGAAGCGCTCATAGGCTTGAAAGAAAGGGTGATCGGTGCAGAACATGTCGTCAACCTGAAAAAAATTCCGGGTTTGGACGAGATTCGATTCAACGAAGGAAAACTGCATATCGGCGCCCTGGTGACGCACCAGGAAATTGCCGACTCGCCGCTGGTTCAAGAGGTACTGCCCGGCTACGCCGCGCTCAGCAACAATGTTGCGAATATCCGCGTGCGCAGCGCCGGTACTTTGGCGGGCAATTTGTGCTTCGCCGAACCCAATGCCGACCCGCCTTCCTTGCTGGCGGCCCTCGATGCAGAGGTCGTGCTTGTTGGCGCGCAGGGCGCACGCAGTGTTCCGGTTCGGGAATACTTCGAAGGCCCGTACTCCACCGTACGGGAAGATACGGAGTTCCTGAAGGAAATTGTGATACCGATCAACAAGGACTCGCGCTGCGCTTACCGCAAGGTGGTGTACCTGAACCGGCCGTCGGCCGGCGTGGCGGCGGTACGCAGCATGGTCGGCGGCAAGCCAGCCTGGGAAGTATGGGCGGGTGCAGTCACGGGCATGCCCGAACGCCTTAACCAGGTCTGCGCGCTTCTGGACGAGCTGGATGTCGTCGACGAAGCCAGAGTCATGGATGCGGCCACCCAAGACATGGCCGAGCGGGACGTCATGGAAGGCGTCTATGGCTCCGAATCCTATCGTAAACATCTGGTGGCCGTCCTCGCGGTCAGAAGCGCAATGGAGTGCATGTAATGACCACTTGCCAAGAAACCGAGATTTCCCTGAAGCTGAACGGCGCGGAAAGGCGAACGACGGTCGAGCACCGCGACCTGCTGATCGACGTGCTGCGCAATAACTTTAAGCTGACGGGCACCAAACGGTCCTGCGATGCGGAAGTATGCGGCGCCTGCACGGTGCTGGTCGAGGGTAAGCCTGTTTCAAGCTGCAGCACGCTGGCCATGGACTGCGAAGGCAAATCCGTCCAAACCATCGAATCCGCTGGGAATGACGACGTAATGACCGCCGTCCAGACTGCCTTCATCAAGCATGGCGCCCTGCAATGCGGCTTCTGCACCCCCGGGATGATCGTGGCCGTACGGGCCTTGCTCGCGCGCCAGACGGATCCGACGCAGGAGGACATCAAGCACTACCTGCACGGCAATATTTGCCGCTGCACCGGTTACCAGAAAATCATAGAGGCTGTCATCGACGCAGCACAGAATTTGAATCAACGTTCCTGAGTTAGGGTTGGAGTATTCATGAATCAAGTACAGAATCATCAGAAAAAAATCGTTGTGTGCGGCGCGGGCATGGGCGGTCTGGCCGCCGCGCTGGGCCTGGCGCGCAAAGGTTTCGAGGTTGCCGTCTACGAGCAGGCCCCAGCGCACCGGGAATTGGGCGCAGGCCTGTGGATTTCAGTGAACGGCGCGCGCGTGCTCAATGAATTGGGCCTGCAGGCCGAGCTGGAAAAGATCAACCTGCCGCCCATGGACCGCGTTGTGCGGCTGTGGAGCACCGGCGAAGCCTGGTCGGTGTATAACAAAGAAGCCGCGAACAGCAAGGAACACACGCTATACATGGTGTTGCGCTATGAGCTGCATCGCATCCTGGTCCAGGCGCTCGAACGCGAGCAGCCGGGCTGCGTCCATCTGGATCACAAGTGCAAAGGCTATGACGAAACCGATGGCAAGATAACCGTGCACTTCGAAGGCAAGCCGTCCGTCACCGCCGATGTGCTCATTGGAGCCGACGGCGTGCACTCCAAAGTACGCCATCAAATGTTCGGCGAAGTACGGCAGCGATTCACCGACGCCATCGCCTGGCGCGGGCTGGTGCCGATCGAGCGAATTTCCGAACCTTACCGTACGCCCCTGGCAACCACCTGGGTCGGGCCGACCGCGCATATCACCAGCTATCCCGTGCAACACAATGGCCGTCAGTTCATCAGTTTCTCCGGCCAGGTCGACAGCCAGCAATGGGAACAGGAATCCTGGTCGGAACCCGGGAAACTGGAAGACTGCCTGCGCGACTTCCAGGGCTGGAACGAACAGGTCATCGAGATGGTCAGCGGCGCAGACATTCTGTACAAATGGGGCCTGTTCATACGCGAAGAATTGCCGACATGGGCCAAGGGCAGGGCCGTGCTCGTGGGGGACGCTTGCCACTCCATGGTTCCCTACCTGGGCCAGGGCGTGAACATGGCCTTTGAAGACAGCTGCGTGCTCGTCAATGTATTGGCCAACAATGACGATACACCTGCCGCCCTGCAACAGTATGACGCACTGCGCCGCGAGCGCGGCTACAAGGTGGCCCGGGCATCCATGGACATGCTGCGGGTCTTCCATCACGAGGATCTCCACGACGAAGCCAAGGCGCGCGATTACATACAGAGCCAATGGAGCAAAGAAAAAGTCCGCGAACGCTACGACTGGATCGTCAGCTATAACGCCCTCGCCGTCGGGGTCTGAGGCACGCCGGCGCGGCCTGCGGGCCGTGTCCGATAACTTTGCAGAAATGAGTAGATGACATGAAGAAGAGAATATGGGATGGCCTGATCTCGCAAGAAGAGCAGGCTCTGTACACTGAAACGGGATTTGGCGGCCCAACAGGAATAGGCAAGACGTGCGCGCTGCTGGTCATCGATGTGCAGAACCGCACCATCGGTTCCAAGCCCATGCCCATCGCCGAAGCCATCCATGAATATCCGACCAGTTGCGGCGACTACGGCTGGGCGGCTCTGCCGCAGATCAAGGCGCTGGTCGATTACTTCCACGGCATGAAATGGCCTGTCCTTTACCCCCATGTCGCCTTCAAGCATTCGCATGACGAAGGTCAGTTTGGCGCCAAAGTGCCGGCTGTCATGAAGGTTCCGCCCCAAGGCTATGGCTTCCCGGAGGCAGTCGCCCCGCTGCCGGGGGATATCGAGATCGCCAAGTATCACCCCAGCGCCTTTTTCGGCACCAGCCTGAGCAGCTACCTGATCGGCATGGGCGTGGATACCTTGATCGTCACCGGAGCCACCACGAGCGGCTGCGTACGCAGCACTGTGGTGGATGCCAGCTCATTGAACTACAAGGTCGTCGTGGCCGAAGATGCCGTCTTCGACCGGCTGCCCTCTTCCCATGCGGTGAACTTGTTCGACATGGCGAGCAAGTACGCAGATGTGCTGCCGACCAGCGACATCATCGCCATGCTGAATCAACTTAAAGTCGCGGCATGACGCGCACATCTTCCGGCCCGGTTTTCCGGGCTTACACGCGCGAAGAACTGGACAATGAGTACGAC
>JAEWEH010000360.1 GCA_023389535.1 Pseudomonadota bacterium | reverse complement strand
GTCGTAGGTGGCCACGAAGTTGTTGAAGGGGTCGCCTTCCAGCTGCTTGATACCCAGCGAGATGCGTTCCTTGTCGGTATCGATGCCCAGAACGACCGCGTCGAACTCGTCGCCCTTCTTGAAGTTGCGCACGGCTTCCTCGCCGGATTCCGTCCAGGACAGATCGGACAAGTGAACCAGGCCGTCGATGCCGCCGGGCAAGCCGACGAACACGCCAAAGTCGGTAATCGACTTGATGGCGCCGCGGACTTTATCGCCACGCTTGAAGTTGATGGAGAATTCTTCCCACGGATTGGCGCGGCACTGTTTCATGCCCAGCGAAATGCGGCGGCGGTCTTCGTCGATTTCCAGAACCATGACTTCGACTTCCTCGCCCAGGGTGACTACCTTGCGCGGGTCGACGTTCTTGTTGGTCCAGTCCATTTCGGAGACGTGCACCAGGCCTTCGATGCCGGCTTCCACTTCCACGAACGCACCGTAGTCGGTCAGGTTGGTGACCTTGCCGAACAGGCGGGTGCCTTGCGGATAGCGGCGGGCCAGGCCGACCCATGGGTCTTCGCCCAGCTGCTTGACGCCCAGCGACACGCGGCTCTTTTCCTGGTCGAACTTCAGGACCTTGGCCTCGACTTCCTGGCCCACCTGGAGCACTTCGGAAGGATGGCGGACACGGCGCCATGCCATGTCGGTGATGTGCAGCAGGCCGTCGATACCGCCCAGGTCGATGAACGCGCCGTAGTCGGTGATGTTCTTGACCACGCCCTTGACCACAGCGCCTTCGCTGAGGGTTTCGAGCAGTTTCTGGCGTTCTTCGCCCATGCTGGCCTCGAGCACGGCGCGGCGCGACAACACGACGTTGTTGCGCTTGCGGTCGAGCTTGATGACCTTGAATTCCATGGTCTTGCCCTCGTAGGGCGTGGTGTCCTTGACGGGACGCAGGTCGACCAGCGAACCAGGCAGGAAGGCGCGAATGCCGTTGGTCATGACGGTCAGGCCGCCCTTCACCTTGCCGGTGATGGTGCCGGTAACCATTTCACCCGACTCGAGCGCTTGCTCCAGTTGCAGCCATGCCGACAGGCGCTTGGCGCGATCGCGCGACAGGATGGTGTCGCCATAGCCGTTTTCCAGCGAGTCGATGGCGACCGATACGAAATCGCCGGCCTCGACTTCGAGCTCGCCTTGATCGTTCAGGAATTCTTCAAGGGGGATCAGCGCTTCGGATTTGAGGCCCGCGTTGACGACGACAAAGTTGTGGTCGATGCGGACGACTTCCGCCGAAATGACCTCACCGGACTTCATGTCCTGGTTTTTGATGCTTTCGGCAAACAGGTCGGCGAAGCTTTCGCCGCCGGTGGCGGCTTGGGTTGCAATGGTGGACATTAAGTTAAATCCATAAGCCAAAATGGCTGTTGAGAACACACCAGGAAGGCTGGGCCTTCTCAGTGGAGTAAAAGTAAATTCCGGGCGGCAAGTCGTTTGCTATGCCTGCGGCGTGAATGACCCGCCCGCCTGGAACCCCAGATTCGACCAATGGTCGAGTACTACCTTGACCGTTTCATCTATGCTTAAATCAGACGAATCGACCGTAATGGCGTCTGCCGCCGCAACAAGCGGCGCATTCGCCCTTTTGCGATCGCGCTCATCGCGCGCACGCATGTCTTCCAACAGGGCGGATAGATTAGCAGAAAATCCCTTTTCCTTCAACTGCTTACACCGCCTTTGCGCCCGGGCATCCACATTGGCCACTAAAAATATCTTCAAATCGGCATCCGGGAACACGACTGTACCCATATCCCGGCCGTCTGCAACGAGACCCGGAGGCAGGCGGAAGGCGCGCTGGCGATCCAGCAACGCCTGGCGCACCGGCCCGTAGGCGGCTACCCGCGAGGCCAGGTCGCCGATGCTTTCCTGGCGGATCAAGGCTGCGACATCCTGGCCGCACAACAGCACGCGCGGCCCCTGGAAAGCCACATCGAGCTCACTTGCTGCCCGGGCCACTGCGAGTTCGTCGGCCGGGTCCACGCCGTGTTCCCGTATGCTCAGCGCGGTCAGCCGGTACAAGGCGCCGCTGTCCAGCGCGGACCAGCCCAGTGCATCCGCCACGCGATGCGCAATCGTGCCCTTCCCCGACGCCGTGGGGCCGTCTATGGTAATGACCGGTATGCGCGTCGACGGGAGGCTCATGCGTGCACCAATTGGCTGAAGACGGAAAAATAATCCGGGAAGGTTTTGCCGACGCAATCCGGATCCAGGATGGTGACCGGCACCGGCCCAAAAGCCGCCAGCGAAAAACACATGGCGATCCGATGGTCGTCGTACGTGGCGATGTCCGCCGGCTTCCATTGGTCCGCTTCCATGGGATGTACGGTCAGCCAGTCCGGGCCTGACTCTACCCGCGCTCCCAGTTTTTCCAGTTCGGTATGCATTGCGTGTATGCGATCCGTTTCCTTGACGCGCCAGCTGCCGATATTGCGCAGGGTGCAAGGGCCGTCGGCGTAAAGCGCCATCGCGGCCGCCGTCATGGCCGCGTCGGGTATCAGGTTGAAGTCCTTGTCGAAGGCTTTGAGCTTTTCACCGTGGGCCGCCTTGATCCCGCTGATTTCCAGCGAATCCGGGCGACGCACGACGGTGGCGCCCATAGCCTGCACCACATCCGCAAAAGCCATGTCGCCCTGTATGCTGTCCGCGCCGGCGCCTACGATATGGATCGGGCCCCCGCCTATGGCGCCCAGCGCCATGAAATAAGAAGCGGTCGACGCGTCTCCCTCGATGGCGAAGCGCCCGGGCGAGGTATAACGGGCGCCCGCCGGCACGACAAAGCGCTGCCACCCCTCCCGCTGCACCTGGACGCCGAATTGCGCCATCAGTTTCAGCGTGATCAATATATAGGGCTGGGAGATCAGCTCGCCTTCCACTTCGATGATGACGTCGCGCCCTGATTGCCCCGCCATGATGGGGGCGGCCATCAGCAAGGCGGTCAGGAACTGGCTGGAGACGGCCCCCTTGACCCTGATCAGAGCCTGCGGGCGCATGCCTTCCCCACCGATCGCCAAGGGCGGATAGCCTGGCTCGCCCAAGTAG
>JAEWEH010000342.1 GCA_023389535.1 Pseudomonadota bacterium | reverse complement strand
TGCTGCGTACTGCACAAAAATCATTGTCCAGCCTGGACAAAATGCTGGCGCAGGACTCCCCTTTGAACGGCAATCTGGAACGCAGCATGCGTGAAATCAGCAGTGCGGCCAAGTCGTTGCGGGCTCTGGCCGATTATCTTCAGACCCATCCCACCTCTTTGATCAGGGGCAAGGCGCCCGATACCATAGAAGTCAGCCCATGAGCACCTTGAAAGCGACTCTCGCGGCCATTCTTGCTACCGGCATGCTGGCCGCGTGCGCCGGCCCCCAACCCAGCCACTATTACACTTTACTGCCTACGGCTGCCGACAATATTCGAGCGGGGGGCAATCCTGCACCGAAGTACGCCGTCATCGTCGATCCCGTAAACCTGCCGGAGCAGGTAGACCGGCCGCAAATTATCCTGACTGACCCGCAGTCCGCGCAGGTTGTTCCGCTGAACAGTTCTTTGTGGGCTTCGCCCCTACGGGACGAATTGCGCCGAGCCGTGGCGGATGATTTATACCGCCGCCTGGGCGTGCTGGATCTGGCTTCCACGGGGCTGCCTGATGGCTTGCCGGCCTGGAGGCTGTTCCTGGATATTCAACGCTTCGAGTCACTTTATAACCAGCAGGCGTTGATTGATGCCAGCTGGCAGCTTACTCCGGTCAATCAGCGCGGCAAGAAAGCCGTCATTTGCCGCGCGCAGGCAAGCGTCGCTGTCGGCGAGGGTATGTCCTCGCTGGTCGAGGGCCATAGACAGGCCTTGCAACTGCTGTCAGGGCTGATATCCACGCAATTGCAAACCGGCAGGCTGCCGGTGGCCCAGGACGAGCGCATTCAGTTCAAGGGGTGTACCGGCTCTCCGGTGAAGTAGCCGGCCCCGTCTGCATACCCGAATACCAACCCCGGTTCTACCCGGTTTTTTGCTTGATCACATGGGCGTCGGCACCGCTGCGCCGCAGCACACATTGGTGCATATCATATACAAGGGTTAACCCTTATACATATAAAGGTGCAACCTATTTAATATTCAGGTTTACCGTCTGCGCGAAGTGCCGCAACCTGCGGCCCGGGAAGGCGGTTTACAGGAATATCATATGGCGACGACGACCACGCTGGGCGTGAAAGTAGACGAGGCACTGCGCGACCGCTTGAAGAATGCAGCCGCCAGTATCGGGTGCACCCCGCATTGGCTGCATAAGCAGGCATTGCTGGCTTACATAGATGCGGTGGAAAGCGGCCAGTTGCCCCCGGAGATCGCGCATCTCGGCGGCGCCGGGGAGGCCGACACGGAGGGCACGGCGGCGGAAGAGCCGGACGTATGGCTGCCGTTTTATGGTTTCGCACAAGACGTCCAGCCGCAGTCGGTGTTGCGGGCCGCCATCACTGCGGCGTATCGGCGTCCCGAAACGGAGTGTGTGCCGGCGTTGATCAGTCTGGCGCGCAGCACCCAGCCCGGCGAGGTGCACGATCTGGCACGCCGTCTGGTGGAAACGATGCGCGCGCGGCGCAAGAGCGGCGGGGTCGAAAGCCTGATCCAGGAATTTTCCCTGTCCAGCCAGGAAGGCGTGGCGCTGATGTGCTTGGCTGAAGCCTTGTTGCGCATACCCGATAGGGCGACACGCGACGCATTGATACGCGACAAAATCAGTCACGGCGATTGGCGGTCGCACATG
Source organism: Pseudomonadota bacterium (assembly GCA_023389535.1). Taxonomy (GTDB): domain Bacteria; phylum Pseudomonadota; class Gammaproteobacteria; order Burkholderiales; family Burkholderiaceae_B; genus UBA6240. The sequence continues at coordinate 897 of JAEWEH010000342.1, read as the reverse complement.
GGCGGTTCGCAGTCCTTGTTTGTCAATGCCGCCACTTGGGGGCTGATGCTGACAGGCAAGCTGGTGGGCGTCAATAGCGAACAATCCTTGTCGCGCGCCTTGACGCGGCTGATAGGCAAGGGCGGAGAACCGCTGATACGCAAGGGCGTCAACATCGCAATGCGCATGATGGGCGAGCAGTTCGTAGCCGGGCAGACCATTGCCGCCGCCATCGCCAATGGGCGCAAGCACGAAGAAAAGGGCTTCCGCTATTCTTACGACATGCTGGGCGAAGCCGCCACCACGGCGGCCGACGCAGACCGTTACTATGCCTCGTATGTGCAAGCCATACATGCTATCGGTAAAGCGGCGCAAGGCCGGGGCATCTACGAAGGTCCGGGTATTTCCATCAAGTTGTCGGCCTTGCATCCGCGTTACTCGCGTGCGCAGCGCGACCGTGTCATGGCTGAACTCCTGCCCCGCACGGCGGAACTGGCCAGGTTGGCGCGCCATTACGACATCGGGCTGAACATCGATGCCGAAGAGGCTGACAGGCTGGAAATCTCGCTCGATATCCTGGAAGCCCTGTGTTTTGACGAGTCGTTGGCCGGATGGAATGGCATCGGTTTTGTCATCCAGGCCTACCAGAAGCGTGCCCCACTGGTGGTGGACTACATCATTGATCTGGCCAAGCGCAGCCGGCACCGGCTCATGGTGCGTTTGGTAAAGGGCGCATATTGGGATACGGAAATCAAGCGCGCCCAGGTTGACGGCCTGGAAGGCTACCCCGTCTACACCCGCAAGATCCATACCGATATTTCATATCTGGCTTGTGCCCGCAAGCTGCTGGCTGCGCCGGAAGCAGTCTACCCGCAGTTCGCCACGCATAATGCGCAGACGCTGTCCAGCATCTACCAC
>JAEWEH010000289.1 GCA_023389535.1 Pseudomonadota bacterium | reverse complement strand
CCTGGTCGAATGGGTGGGGCTTAACGACGGCGCGGCGGCCTGGGTGTCGCGCCTGTTGGCGCTGCTTCTGCTGGTCATGGGCTTGCGTGCCGTCTGGGCCGTCACCCTGGGGGGGGCGGCATGAAGAAGAATGATCTGCGCAACCGCAAGCACGCCTGCTGGCTGGCCTTCGGCATACACCGCGTGTCCGGCATCTTGCTGACTATCTTCTTGCCCTTCCACTTCTGGACACTGGGCCTGGCCCTGGAAAGCGAGGCCGCGCTGGACACTGCCTTGAAATGGTACGAGGCGCCGATCTTCAAGCTGGGCGAATGGCTGCTGGTCTTTCTGCTGGCCGTGCACGCGTTCGGCGGCATACGCCTGCTGCTGATCGAATTCCAGCCCTGGCGCAGCCTGCGGCTGGGCTGGATATCGGCCAGCGTGGGCACTGCCGCCATCGTTTCCTTTGTATTCCTTATTGCATCACTAGGCTAGGGCCTATCAACCATGAACACGATCGATTACACCCAAGTGGAAGAGGCCGCCCGCGAACTGTACATCCGGGCGCTAAAATTACTGCCGGACGACATCAAGACGGGTTTTGAGCAGTTGCAAGGCATGGAAACGTCCGAGCGCGCCCGCGGCATACTGGGCACCATGGTCACCAATATCCGCGTGGCCGAGGAAAACCAGAACCTGCTTTGCCAGGACACCGGCATTCCCATTTACAACGTCTTCATCGGCCGCAATGTCCCGGTCGATGGCTGGCGCCTGAAGCAGGCCATCGCCAAGGGCTGCGAGCGCGCCACGCGCGAACATCCCCTGCGCTCCAGCGTGGTGCATCCCATCAGCCGCAAGAACAACCACACCTCCTGTGGGCCCGGGGTGCCGGTCATCCATGTGGATTTCGTCGAGGACCCGGACACGCTGGACATCCAGATGATCCCCAAGGGCAGCGGGTCCGAGAACAATTCTTTCCTGCGCATGGCGATACCGGCCGAGGGGCTTGCTGCCGTGAAGCGCTTCGTCATTGATTGCGTCATCAATGCCGGTGGCAAGACCTGTCCGCCCACCATCGTCGGCGTGGGCGTGGGCGGCACTTCGGACTTGTGTGTCCATCTTGCCAAGAAAGCCGCCACGCGGCCGTTGGGCTCCGTATGCGAAGACCCCTTGGGCGCCGAGCTGGAACGCGAACTGTCGCAAGCCGTGAACAAGCTGGGCGTCGGGCCGCAGGGCCTGGGCGGCGATGCCACTTCCTTCGCCGTCCATGTGGAATTGGCGGCCACCCACATCACCATGAACCCCGTCGCGGTGAACATGCAGTGCCATTCGGCGCGGCGCGCCCGCGCCAGCCTGGGCGCCGGCGGCATCGAATACGGATTCTGAAGGGAAGGCAATCATGGCACATTACGACTTGACCATGCCGGTCACCGAAGAACAGATTCGCGCCCTGCGCGTCGGCGATACCGTGACCCTGCAAAAAACCCTGTACGGCATACGCGACGCGACCTATATCGCGATGTTCGACCAGCAGCGCAAGACGCGCTTCGACCTGAACGGCCACGCGGTCATCCATACCGCGCCCAATGTGCGCAAAGTGCCGGTGTCCGAAGCATTCCCCGCAGGCTATGAATCCATCTGCATAGGAACCACCACGTCCTCGCGCATGGAGCGCTTCACGCGGCAACTGATCGAACAGTGCGGCGTACGCATCATCATTGGCAAGGGTGGCATGCACGAAGGTTCGAAGCAGGCCTTTCAGGATCTGGGCGGCGTGTACCTGGGCATCGTCGGCGGCACCGCTGCATTGGAAACGACCTGGATAGAACAGATCGAAGACGTCGACCTGGACGACCTGAACCCCGAATCGCTGTGGAAGTTCCGCATCCGCGACTTCGGGCCGTTGCTGGTGGCCATGGACAGCCACGGCAACTCCTTGTACGACGACGTCAATAGCGACGTACAAAGCCGCCGCGACGCAGTCCTGGCCTCATTAGGAGCGAACTGATGCAGGATTTCGACGTCGTCTCCACCGACATACTCATCCTGGGCTCTGGCGGGGCGGGGCTGTTCGCCGCCCTGCATGCCCACGATGCGGATCAATCGCTGGACATTACCGTGGCCGTGAAAGGCCTGCTGGGCAAATGCGGTTGCACACGCATGGTGCAGGGTGGCTATAACGTGGCGCTCGCCGAAGGCGATTCGCCCGAACGCCATTTCATGGACACCATCACCGGCGGCAAATGGCTGCCGGACCAGGAACTGGCCTGGAAGCTGGTGAACACGGCGGTAGAGCGCATCCACGAACTGGAAAATGAACTGGGCTGCTTTTTCGACCGCAATGCCGACGGCACGCTGCACCAGAAGGCCTTTGCCGGCCAGACTTTCGACCGCACCGTGCACAAGGGCGACCTGACCGGCATCGAGATCATCAACCGCCTGTCGGAACAAGTCTGGGCGCGCAAGATCAAGCGCCTGGAAGAGCACCGCGCCATTGAACTCATCCCCGCTTCCGACGGCCAGGCGATCGCAGGCGTCATGATGATAGACCTGCGCTCCGGCCAGTATCGTCTGGTGCGGGCCAAGGCCGTGCTGCTGGCCACGGGCGGCGGCCCGACCATGTACAAATTCCATACGCCTTCCGGCGATAAAAGCTGCGACGGGCTGGCCATGGCCCTGCGGGCGGGCTTGGGGTTGCGCGATATGGAAATGGTGCAGTTCCACCCCACCGGCCTGCTGGCCGGACCCGACACGCGCATGACCGGCACGGTGCTGGAAGAAGGCTTGCGCGGCGCGGGCGGCTATCTGCTGAACGGGAATAACGAGCGCTTCATGCACAACGTGGACCCGCGCGGCGAGCGGGCCACGCGCGACGTGGTGTCGCGCGGCATCTACGCCGAAATGCGCGCGGGCCGCACCACGCCCAATGGCGGCGTCTACATCCAAATGAGCCATCTGGGCCCGGACAAGGTGCGCAAGCAGTTCAAAGGCATGGTGGAACGCTGCGCCGACTGCGGCTTCGACTTGGCCGGCGGTTTGGTCGAAGTCGTGCCGACCGCTCACTACATGATGGGGGGCGTGGTCTTCACGCCTGATTGCAGCACTGAATGGCCAGGCCTGTTCGCCGCTGGCGAAGATACCGGCGGCGTGCACGGCGCCAATCGCCTGGGCGGTAATGGCGTAGCCAACTCCACCGTATTTGGCGGCGTCGCCGGCGATACCATGGCCCAATGGGTACAAGGCCGCAGCTGGCAGGACTACGACGCAGGGCGGGCGCAGGCGGCCATCGCGGCAGCGGACCGCCCCTTCGCACTGCCGGCCGGGGACCTGCACGCTTTGCGTGAGCGTCTGGCCGATTGCATGTGGGACGATGCCGGCATCGTGCGCGATAAGGCCGGCCTGGAACGGGCGGCCGCCCGGCTGGACGCTTTGCAAGCCGAGCTGCTCACGGTAGGGGTGGCCGACGGTAATCGCGCTTACAATCTGACCTGGCAGGATTGGCTGAACCTGGACAGCCTGCTGCATGTCAGCAAGGCCATCGTGCACGCTGCGCTGGCACGCGAGGATTCCCGCGGCGCGCACTTCCGCGAAGACTATCCCGAAGTGCGCGACCTGGAAAACTCCTGGTTCTCGGTCATACGCATGCAGGGTGGCGCGCTGCAACTGGAGCGCCGCCCCGTGGCCTTCACCCGGGTGGCCCCTGGACTAACCATACTTGAAGAGGTTGCCAATACATGATGGATGCAAGCCCGCGCGGCGCCGATATGTTGGTCCGGTCTATCAGGCAGGCCGGCGTCAAGACCATATTTTCGCTGTCCGGCAATCACATCATGCCGGTCTACGACGCGATACTCGACGAAAAACTGGACATCATCCACACGCGTCACGAAGGCGCGGCCGTACACATGGCGGACGCATGGGCGCGGCTGACGGGCCGGGTGGGCGTGGCCTTGGTCACCGGTGGCCCCGGCCACGCCAATGCGGTCTCGGCCCTGTACACCGCCTATATGTCGGAATCGCCCCTGGTTCTGCTGTCCGGGCACGCACCCTTGTCCCAACTGGGTTCCGGCGCATTCCAGGAAATGGACCAGGTCGCCATGGCGCGGCCCGTGGTCAAGGTCGCCTGGGCGGCCGAAAGTCCCGACACCCTGGCGGCGGATTTTGCCAAGGCCTGCCGGATCGCGCTGGGCGGGCGGCCCGGGCCGGTGCACCTTAGCCTGCCCACTGATGTGCTGGAAGCCGTGGCCGGGCTCATTGAATTGCCGGTGCCGCAGGATTACGACCCGGTGCCGGCCTTGCTGGATGACACCGACGCCGCTGAACTGCTGCAGCGGCTGGGTCAGGCCAGCCGGCCACTGATACTGGTCGGCCCGCAAGGGCTGACCGACGCCGGCCGCGCGGCGGTCGCCCGGCTGCAGGAAGTCAGCGGGATACCGGTGGTCGCCACGGAAAGCCCGCGCGGCGCCAACGACCCCAGCCTGGGCGCCTTCGCCCCGGTATTGGGCCGCGCAGACTGCGTATTGCTGATCGGCAAGCGCCTGGACTTCACCCTGGGTTTCGGCCGCGCGCCGGCTTTTGCCGATGGCTGCACCTTCCTGCAGGTGGATGCCGACGCCGCCGAATTCGAACGCAGCACGCGCGCCGTGCAAGACCGGCTGCAAGCCCGCCATCAGGCCGACGCGATGCCGGCCATCGCCGCCCTGACACGAGCGGCTGCACTGGTGGAGGATCATCATGCGGCCTGGCTGCAGGAAGTCCGGCAGGCGCTGGCCTACCGGCCCGCCGCCTGGCGCCAGGCGCAGGCCACGCGCCGCCAGGCCCTGCATCCGGTACAAATCTTCCAGCCCGTGCAGCAAATCCTGGACAGCCATCCGGACGCCGTGCTGTTGGTCGACGGAGGCGAAATCGGCCAATGGGCGCAGGCCTGCCTGACGGCGCCGCATCGCGTCATCAATGGCGCGGCGGGCGCCATTGGCGGCGCACTGCCCATGGCCGTCGGCGCGCAGGTCGCCTATCCGGGAGCCCCGGTGGTCGCCGTCATGGGCGATGGCACTTTCGGTTTCCATTGCGCCGAACTGGACACTGCCTTGCGCTGCGAAGCGCCTATTCTTTGCGTGGTGGGCAACGATGCGCGCTGGAACGCCGAATATCAAATACAGCTGCGCAGCTACGGCGCCGATCGCACCATAGGCTGCGAACTATTGCCTTCACGCTATGAAAGGGTAGGCCAGGCTTTCGGAGGCCATGGGGAATTCGTGCAAGAGCCCGGCGAACTTGCGCCAGCGCTGCAGCGAGCCCGCGCTTCCGGCCTGCCGGCCGTCGTCAATGTCAGCCTGGATGGGCTGCCCGCTCCGGTCATACGGCCCGAGTAAGCGGTGCTTTAAGGGCTGCATGGATCTCTGGGTCTTCATCGTTATAGGCAGTGTACTGGCCGCATTTGTGCAGGGCCTGGCCGGCTTCGGCTTTGGCATGGTGGCGCTTGCAGTGTGGTCCTGGGTTATAGAGCCCAGCCTGGCGGTGCCCATGGTGGTCTTTGGCTCCCTGGTCGGGCAGTTGCTGGCGGTCGGTTCCTTGCGCCAGGGCTTCAGCTGGCACCGCATCCAGCCCTTCCTGATCGGCGGCGTACTGGGCGTGCCTACCGGATTGTGGTTGCTCAATGTCCTGGACCCGTTGCTGTTCAAGTTCGGGGTCGGCCTGCTGCTGACGGTGTATTGCTCCATCATGCTGGGCCTGGCGCGGCTGCCACGCATCAGCCGCGGCGGCCGCGCGGCGGACGGGGTCATCGGCTGGGTGGGCGGCACCATGAGCGGCTTCGGTGGGCTGCCCGGCACGATACCCACCTTATGGTGCACCTTGCGCGGTTGGCCCAAGGATCAGCAACGCACGGCCTTCCAGGCTTTCAATCTGTTCATGCACATGCTGACGCTGACCGCTTTCACCGTGAATGGCATGATCACCACCGAAATGCTCGGCCTGTTCGCGCTGGTCGGGCCCGTCATGCTGATCCCGTCGCTGGTGGGGATACGGCTGTACCGCCGCTTTTCGGATAGTTCCTTCAAGGGCCTGGTGCTGGGCCTGCTGGCGATTTCCGGCGTCCTGCTGCTGGTATCGACTACGCCGCAGGTGTGGAGGCTGATGTTCTGAGTAGCGCCTCGCCAATGTAAAAGCGGGGCGCTCACCGGGGCTTGCCCTGCGCGGCTTCCCAGCGAAACTGTTCCTATTTTGGTTCTTTTGGCAGGTCCTTCCATTTTGATATTTCAGACTGAATAAAGGATCTGAACTCTTCTGGAGTCGTAGCAGCAGGGGTAATCCCACGGTCCGAAAACTGTTTCGACAAAGCAGGATCGTCCAACACGTCGGCCACGGCTTTGGATAGTTTTGCGGTAATCTCCTTTGGGGTTCCGGACGGCGCCAATAGCCCGAACCACGTCCCGCCGGTGAATCCCTTGATGCCGCTCTCATCAAGGGTCGGCACATTGGGGGCCATAGCGGACCGCTCCAACATCGTCACACCAAGTGCTTTCAATTTGCCGCTTTGAACTAAAGGAAGTACAGCAGTCACGGTATCGAAGCTGACTTGTACTTGGCCACCCATCAAATCCGTAATGGACGGACCGCTGCCTTTATAGGGCACATGAGTCATTTTGACCCCGGCCAGACTGTTGAACAATTCGCCAGTTAAGTGATTGGAAGTATTGTTGCCAAAAGAAGAATAGTTGACCTCATTGGGGTGTTCCTTTGCATACTTGATCAATTCCGATACGTTGTTCGGTGGAAAACCCGGATAGGCGACCAGCAAGAACGGAACCTTGCCGACGAGCGATATCGGTTCAAAGTCTTTTTCTATATTGAAGGGGATATTTTCCATTGTCGCTGGCGCGATCGAGGTTTCAGCGGAAGCGCCAAACAACAAGGTATATCCATCGGGGTTGGATCGTGCAACCAGCGAGGCGCCGATGGTCCCCCCTGCGCCCGGCCGGTTTTCAACCACAAACGTCCGGCCGAGTTTTTTACTCAAACTTTCGGCGACTAATCGAGCCGCCGTGTCGGTGCTTCCTCCGGGTGGATAGGCGACAACCATGGTTACTGAGCGGGCGGGATAGTCGGCAGCGGCCAACGCTGGGGTGGCTACCGCAGATGCGGCCAAGACAGCCGCACATAATGAAATTGATCTAAGCATACCGTTCACTCCTTTTTTCGTTATCGAAGAATATTGAACATCACCAGCGCGGAACGACTTCAGATAATCCAGGCCCTCAACTCCTCATTGGATCCCGGTGGCGAGCTTACCTACTGCTTTCGTTTGTCGGAAACGACTACGCCGTCTTTTATGACCAAGTGCAATTGCCGAAGATGGTCAATCTTTTCCAAAGGATTAGCTCCGACGACGATGAGGTCGGCCACTTTGCCGATCTCTACCGTGCCAAGATCATCGCCCACACCGCAAATAGCGGCGCCGTGTTTTGTTGCCGCAATCAGTGTCTGCCAAGGCGTGGCGCCACACCGGGTCCATAAGCCCATCTCCAAAAGCGCAGCATCCTTCAGCGGCCTGATGTCTGAGCCCAAGGCCATCTTCACGCCGGCTTTGACGGCCTTGGCGAACCACTCGGTATGATCCTCGGCGGCCGCCTCTGCGCGGCAACATAGCGCATGTGACAAGCCTCGTTGCTTGGTCCACAGGCTTTCCCATTTGTTGGACGCTTGCTTCGGCGTTAAATGGCTAATGGCCAGAGTCGGGACCAGCCATGTGTCATGCTTGAGAAGCAGTTCAATGCATTCATCATCCATGATGTAGCCATGCTCGATGCTGTGGGCTCCCATCGTAATGGCGGCCTTTACGGCATCGGGATGGGTGGCGTGCGCCATAATCTTGAACCCGCGCAAGTGGCAGATATCGAAAGCGGCCTTTAATTCTTCGTCAAGAAGGAAGGACTGCGTATGCAGATCCCAAGCCGGGCCCATGATGCCGCCGGAAAGATTGAGCTTGATATGGTCAACGCCATTCTTGATTTCTTCACGGATCGCTTTCACGAATCCGTAGGGCCCATCACATTCGAGTGCATGCCCGGAATGCAGGAAATGCCCCCCCGTGGTTGTAAGGAAGTGGCCGCTTGCAAACAACCGAGGACCTA
>JAEWEH010000287.1 GCA_023389535.1 Pseudomonadota bacterium | reverse complement strand
CTGTTCGGCCAGTGCGGTCAGCTGATGCAGACCATTGTTTCCTTTCCGGTTCCCGTTATTGCGAAGGTGCAGGGCACCGCCACTGCGGCCGGTTGCCAGCTGGTAGCAAGCTGCGACCTGGCCATTGCGGCCGACACCGCCAAATTTGCGGTGTCCGGCATCAATGTGGGTCTCTTCTGCTCCACACCGGCCGTCGCGTTGACGCGCAATGTCGCGGCCAAGAAAGCCTTTGAAATGCTGATCACCGGCGGGTTCATCAGCGCCGACGACGCCCTGCAGCAGGGGCTGATCAATCGCGTGGTTCCGGCTGCTGAGCTCGATGCAGCTGTCGACCATCTCGTTTCGACGATCTGCGCGAAAAGCCCTGTCGCAGTGCGTACCGGCAAGGCGATGTTCCACCGTCAGCGCGGCCTGCCGCTCGCCGACGCGTATGAGTTCGCGGCCGAAACGATGGCGACCAATATGATGAGCGAGGATGTGCTTGAAGGCATAGACGCCTTCATCAACAAGCGCCATCCCGAGTGGAAAGGCCGTTGATCAAAAAGGGCTTTCGGGTCTTTTTCGGGTGGCGCGCTAAAATGATGCGAACCACCCGTTGCCAGGAAGTGTATGTCCATCTCCAATGAGCAGGCCGCCGAGCGCAAACCCACCGTACGCCCGGCGCCCTACGATCCCACCGCAAAACAGAAGTCGGCAGACAAGACTTCACTGCTTCCCGTCAAGATTGTCCAGACGGAGCGCCTGAAGAAGCCCGAATGGATCCGCGTGAAGGCTGCGGCACCGGGTTCGCGCTTCCACGACATCAAGCGCATATTGCGCGAGAACAACATGTTCACGGTCTGTGAAGAGGCCTCTTGTCCGAATATCGGCGAATGTTTCGGCAAGGGCACGGCCACGTTCATGATCATGGGCGACAAATGTACCCGTCGCTGCCCGTTCTGTGACGTCGGCCATGGGCGCCCTGATCCACTCGATGTCAACGAGCCGGCGAACCTTGCGCGCAGCATCGGCGCCATGAGTCTGTCCTTCGTCGTGATCACATCGGTCGATCGCGACGACTTGCGCGATGGCGGGGCCGCGCACTTTGCCGAGTGCATACGCCAGGTGCGCGAGCAGTCACCGAACACGCGCATTGAAGTCCTGGTCCCCGATTTCCGTGGCCGGCTGCAGCGCGCGCTCGACATCTTCAAGGTTGAGCCGCCTGATGTCATGAACCACAACCTTGAGACCGTGCCACGCCTCTACAAGCAGGCGCGGCCGGGTGCGGATTACCTGCACTCACTCAAGTTGCTGAAGGACTTCAAGGAAATCTGCCCGGACGTCCCGACCAAATCCGGCCTCATGGTAGGGCTGGGGGAAACCGATGAAGAGATTCTGGAAGTGATGCGCGACATGCGCGCGCACAATATCGAGATGCTTACCATCGGCCAGTATCTTCAGCCGTCTGCCCACCATCTGCCCGTCACACGCTACGTGCATCCTGATACGTTCAAGATGTTCGAGCGCGAGGCCTATGCAATGGGCTTCACGCATGCGGCAGTGGGCGCCATGGTGCGCTCGTCCTACCACGCTGACGAACAGGCTCATGCCGCCGCTCTGAACGCGGGCTAGACTCTGTGTTTAACGATGGCCCGCCCGCGTGCGGGCCATCGTCGTTTTCAAGGCGCTTTTTGGCGCCGCATTCTGAACGTGTCCCTCGTTGTCGCCATTGCGCAGGCGCCTGAAGAAGTGTAAACAGGCGTTTAGACAAAAAAATGCGTCCGGCCTGGCCGGATGCCCAGAGGGGGAGCAGGGGATGCGGATAGGGATACCGACCGAAACGCGGCCGGGAGAGACGCGGGTGGCCGCTACACCGGAAACGGTGAAGAAGCTGGCAGTGCAGGGGCATACCGTGCTTGTGCAGTCGGGTGCGGGCATGAGAGCCAGCGCGGTCGACGAAGCCTACGCTGCCGTTGGCGCTCAAATCGTAGACGCACAGGCTGCATTTGCGGCCGAACTGGTGCTGAAGGTCCAGGCGCCCACCGAGCATGAGCTGGCCGGTATGAAGCCCGGTTCCGCCTTGGTGGGCATGCTAAACCCCTTTGATGCCGAGGGCCTGCAGCGCCTGGCCTCCGCGGGCGTCACGGCGTTCGCACTCGAAGCTGCCCCTCGCACGACACGTGCACAGAGCATGGACGTTCTCTCCAGCCAGGCCAACGTCGCCGGCTACAAGGCGGTCATGCTCGCCGCCAATCAGTATCAACGGCTGTTTCCCATGCTGATGACCGCCGCCGGAACCATCAAGGCTGCCCGCGTAGTGGTGCTTGGCGTGGGTGTCGCTGGTCTACAGGCGATTGCTACCGCGAAGCGCCTGGGAGCCGTGATTGAAGCGTCCGATGTCCGCCCGGCGGTCAAGGAGCAGGTTGAGTCGCTGGGCGGCCGTTTCATCGATGTCCCGTATGAAACCGACGAAGAGCGTGACGCCGCGCAGGGAGTGGGGGGCTATGCGCGACCCATGCCGCAAAGCTGGCTCGACCGCCAGAAAGTTGAAGTGGCAAAGCGCGTCGCGCAGGCCGATATTGTGATTTCCACGGCCCTCATCCCGGGCAGGCCTGCTCCGGTCCTGATCACCGAAGACATGGTCCAGGCCATGAAGCCCGGCTCCGTCATCGTGGATATCGCTGCGGGCCGAGGCTCCGACGGCGGCGGCAATTGCCCATTGACGGAAGCCGACCAGGTGGTGCAAAAGCATGGCGTATTCATCATTGGCCATACCAACCTCCCGGCGATGGTCGCGGCGGACAGCTCGAGTCTGTATGCCCGCAACGTCCTCGATTTCCTGAAGCTCGTATTGCCGCCCGAGGCTCCCGCGCTGCAGGTGCCGGAGGATGACGACATTGTCGCGGCATGTCTGGTGGCGCAGGGCGGCCAGGTCAGGAAAGGTTCATAAGGAAACGACACATGGAAATGATATCCCCCCTGCTGATGAACCTCATCATCTTCGTGCTGGCGATCTACGTCGGCTATCACGTGGTGTGGAACGTCACGCCGGCACTGCACACACCGCTCATGGCCGTCACCAATGCCATTTCAGCTATCGTCATCGTAGGCGCGATGCTGGCCGCCGCCCTTACCGAAACCCCGCTGGGCAAGATCATGGGTGTCCTTGCGGTTGCGCTGGCCGCCGTCAACGTGTTCGGTGGATTTCTGGTGACCCGCCGGATGCTTGAAATGTTCAAGAAGAAAGAGCGCAAGGCGCCTGCGCGGCAAGGGGAAGTGCAATGAGCATGAACCTGGTCGTATTC
>JAEWEH010000281.1 GCA_023389535.1 Pseudomonadota bacterium | reverse complement strand
CTGGCCCGCGACAAACAGACGCTGGCTTTCTACATGGGCGTCAGTCAACTGGACTGGCTGGCACGGCAATTGATGACCAACGGACGGGCCGGTGATACGCCTTACGCGTTAATAGAGAATGGCACCCGCAGCAACCAGCGGGTCTTGCATGGTCGGCTGGAAAACCTGGCCGAACAAGCCGGCCGGCATGAAATCCAGGCGCCCGCCCTGTTGCTGGTGGGCGAAGTGGCCGCGCTGGCGCCTGAACTGGAGTGGTTCGGCGCCAGCTTGAGTGGCGAGGCGCAAGGCCAAGACCATAGACCTTGCGTGCTGGCTGAAGCCTGCTAAAACCAGCCGAAGGCCAAGCCGGGCAACCGGCTTAGCTGCCCTGCATGTGCGTCAGCAGCACTGTGATGATGCGCTTGGCCGTATCGCTTTCCTGAACCTGGCCGTTCTGATCCAGCACCGTTACCACGGAACCTGAGCCCTGGCCCGCCACATGGATGCGGTAAGGCGTGGCTTCGGCCGTATTCTTCGATCCGAACAAGCGGCCAAAGAAATTCTGCTGCTCGATTTTTTCGCCCGTGTCACTATCCAGATAACGGATGAAATAATCGCCCGTGGAGCGATCACGGTCGTCAACGGCGAAGCCCGCGGAATCGATGGCTACGCCGACGCGGCGCCAGGCCCGGTCGAAGGGTTCGCCCAGCGTAATCGCGGCCTGGCCGCCCGCTGCCTGCGCAACGTCTGGCTGGCTTGGGTCTTTCTCGGCTTGCGCGACCATGTCGTGGGCCTTCTGCACGTCGGTGCCAAGGAATACCATCAGGCGAGCCACCATGGCGGCATTCAGGCCTGGGTCTTCCTTGCCGTGCACCCATTTGAACGTGGAGCCGTCCTGCGTTGGGGTTTCGACCATCTGCTGGTGGCTGATGTAGACCTCGGTCTTGCCGCTGACGCGTTCGAGGCGGGTGCGGAAACGTTCGCGTTCGCCGCTGTCGAACACCGTGTCGATGATGGCGCCCAGCGCGCTGCGGATCCAGCCTTCCGGAATCTTGGCGCGGTTTTCCGCCCAGTCGGTTTCGATGAGGCCGGCGCGCGGATCCTGGGACTGAATGGTAAAGCCTTGCTCGCCCCAGAAGTCGATGATCTTGGGATAGACTTCTTCGGCGGGCTTATCGACGACCAGCCAGCGCAAATCGCCGTCTCTCTTGACTTCGATGCCCTGGGCTTGCGGCAGGATGCGATCGGCGGCGCCCATGTTTTGCTGGGCCTGCTGGCTTTGCGCGTACTGGCTGAATGTGGCCGACCCTTCGGGCGCCCGGTAGTGGGCGTCGCGATTAGCCTGCGTCAGGTCGGGCGGGATGCTGAGCGGATCGCCGGCTACCGTGCTTTTGTAGTCCACGGCTTCTTCGCGACCCATGAATTGATTCATCGTCGAGCAGCCCGAAAGCGCCAGCAGGCTCAAGCCTACGGCCAAGCCGGCATAGCGTTTGTTCATACGCGTATTTCTCATTAGATCAAGCCTGCGTCTTTCAATGCGTTGCGCACCAGGGAATGATGCTGTTCATGCAAGGGGGTTAAGGGTAAGCGGTAGCCCAGGCTGGACAAGCCCATTTCGGCGACTGCCCATTTGACGGGAATGGGATTGGCTTCGACGAACAGCACCTTGTTCAGCGTGCCGAGCCTGGCGTTCAATTGTCGCGCGACTGCCGCATCGCCCCTGATGGCCGCCGCGCACAAATCGCGCATGAGCCTGGGCGCCACGTTGGCGGTGACGGAAATGTTGCCGCGGCCACCCAGCAGCATGAGGGCCGCAGCGGTGGGGTCGTCGCCACTGAAGACCTGGAAGCCTTCTGGCGCGTCGCGTATTAGCAGCGCCCCCCTGCCGATGTCGCCCGTGGCGTCCTTGATGCCGATGATGCCGGGCACTTGGGCCAGCCGCAGCACCGTATCGTTGGACATGTCGGCCACAGTACGGCCGGGCACGTTATATAGAATGCAGGGCAGGTCCACCTTTTCGACGACATAACGGAAATGCTGGTACAGGCCTTCCTGGGTGGGCTTGTTGTAATAGGGAACGACCGACAGGCCGGCCTGGGCGCCCACCGCCTTGGCGTGTTCCGATAGTTCGACCGCCTCGGCCGTCGAGTTGCCGCCGACGCCCGCGATGACCGGAATGCGCCCGGCAGCGTGCTCGACCGCCACTTTGATCAGTTCAGCGTGCTCGTCCATGTCGACAGTGGGAGATTCGCCCGACGTTCCCACCACCACCAATGCGTTGGTCCCTTGCTCCACGTGCCAGTCGATCAGTTTTCGGTAGGCGTCGAAATCCAGACTGCCGTCCGGATGCATGGGGGTTACCAAGGCAACCATGCTGCCCTGAAAGGTGGGAATCGCAGAACCCGTGCTTGTTGCCATGATGAGTGTGATCTCCTGAGCTCACTGTAAACGTGTCGTGCCTAGTGCCCTAGACCGGAATTAACGCACAAGTTTACCGGATAAGCGCTCGATTTTATAAGAACCAACTGATAATTGATTGGCCGAACGCAAGCAAAGGTTGCAATAGGACCCAAAGCGCAC
>JAEWEH010000264.1 GCA_023389535.1 Pseudomonadota bacterium | reverse complement strand
ATTGTCTGCGGGGCGCCGAATGCGGCGGCCGGCATCAAGGTGCCCTTGGCGCGGGTCGGCGCAGAACTGCCCGGGGGCATGAAAATCGGTGTCGCCAAAATGCGTGGGGTGGAGTCGTCGGGCATGTTGTGTTCCGCGCGCGAATTGGGGCTGTCGCAAGACCACGCGGGTCTGCTCGTGCTGGATGAAGCGGCAAGCGTAGGGCAGTCGCTGCGCGACGCGCTGGATCTGGACGACACGTTGTTCACGCTCAAGCTTACGCCCAATCGCGCGGATTGCCTGTCGATCTGGGGCGTGGCCCGCGAAGTGGCTGCCCTGACGGGCGCGCCGCTGCAGCCGCACGCCTTCGAACCGGTAAAGGTTACCCTGGGCGATCACCTTCCGGTTCAGGTCCTGGCGCCGGACTTATGCGGCCGATTTGCCGGCCGGGTGATACGTGGCGTGAACGCCCGGGCGGAAACGCCTTCCTGGATGAAGGCCCGACTGGAAAGGGCAGGCCAGCGGTCCATTTCCGCATTGGTGGATATTTCCAACTATGTGATGCTGGAGCTCGGCCGTCCTACGCACGTGTTCGATCTGCAGCGCATACAGGGCGGCCTGACGGTGCGTTGGGCGCGGCCGGGCGAAGAACTCGAATTGCTCAATGGCCAGACCGTGCAACTGGACAGCGACGTGGGCATCATCGCCGCGGGCGATGTCGTGGAAAGCCTGGCGGGCATCATGGGCGGCGAAGCCACGGCTGTCACTCTGGACACCACAGACATCTATCTGGAAGGCGCATTCTGGTGGCCCGACGCCATCATGGGGCGAGCCCGGCGCTACAAGTTCAGCTCCGAGGCCAGCCATCGCTTTGAACGGGGCGTGGATTTTGCCACAGTTGCCGAGCACCTGGAATTCATGACCCGGCTGCTGGTCGATATCTGTGGCGGCCAAGTGGGCCCGCTGGACGATCAGATCATCAAGCTGCCGGCGCGCGAGGCCGTGCGCATGCGCCTGGATCGCTGCCGCAAAGTGCTTGGCGTGCCAGTAGATCGGCAAGAAGTGGAAAGCATCTTCACGCGCCTGCAGTTGCCGTTTACCCTCGAAAAGGGCGACGCAGACGTATTTCTGGTGGAACCTCCATCCTATCGGTTCGATCTGTTTCTTGAAGAAGACCTGATCGAGGAAGTCGCACGCATCTACGGTTTCGAGCGCATCCCCGACCAGCCTCCCGTGGCGCGTGCGAAGATGCTGGTGGCCCCCGAGACACTGGCCGGCCCACACGCCCTGCGCGCGCGCATGGCCAGCCTGGACTACCAGGAGGTCATCAATTTCGCGTTCGTGGAAGAAGCCTGGGAACGCGACTATGCAGGCAATCCGGATCCCATCAGGCTGGTGAACCCCATAGCCAGCCAGCTGGCCGTCATGCGTTCCAGCCTCATCGGCGGCTTGCTGGCAAATATTGTGCACAATGCGAACCGCAAGCAAAGCCGGGTCCGCGTATTTGAACTGGGCAAGGTATTCATGCGCGATGCGCAAGTCGCGGACGGCGATCTGTCGGTGGCAGGTGTCGCCCAGCCGCAGTATCTGGCCGGGGCGGCGTGGGGCCCGGCACTCGAAGAGCAATGGGGGGTGCCGACGCGTCAGGTGGACTTCTACGACGTCAAGAAGGACGTGGAAGCCCTGCTCGGGGTCCAGGCCGCCGATCTTACTTGCGTGGCGGAAAACCATCCGGCGCTGCATCCTGGCCGGTCGGCGCGGCTGTACCTGGCGGGCAGGCCGGTTGGCTGGCTCGGCGAGATTCATCCTCGCTGGTCGCAGCAGTGCGATCTTGCCCAGCCGCCGGTCGTGTTCGAACTGGACGCCGCATTCATCTCCCATGGCCGCATGCCGGCCCCGACCGAACTGTCTCGCCAGCCCGTCGTCATTCGCGATCTGGCCGTGTGGGCCGGGCTGCACGTCAATTATCAGGATTTGTTGGATACGCTTACGCAAACAATTCAATCTAATGCTACTCTTGGCATCGTCAAGGATATTAAGCTGTTTGATGTCTGGCGCGATAAAACGGCGCAAACCCCTGAAAAGAGCATGGCCTTCCGCTTCTGGCTGCAAGGGCAGGAAGCCACGCTCGATGATGCAACTGTCGAGCACTGCATGGGCCTGCTATTGCAGGCGCTTGTCGAAACGCATGGTGTACGCCCGCGCGCTTAAGGAGAACACGACCATGAATCCCGATCGTACTTTGACCAAGGCCGAACTTGCCGAACTGCTGTTCGACCGCGTGGGTTTGAATAAACGCGAAGCCAAGGACATCGTCGACACTTTTTTTGAAGAAATACGTGACTCACTGGCGCGCGGTGTTGAAGTGAAGCTATCGGGTTTTGGTAATTTCCAAGTGCGAGACAAGCCGCCCAGGCCGGGCCGCAATCCCAAGACAGGCGAAGTCATTCCCATCGCCGCTCGTCGCGTCGTTACTTTTCATGCCAGCCAGAAACTGAAAAGCGTGGTCGAGATGGCTGGCAAAGCGCCCGTCGCCAAATAAGCCGCAGCATCCTCCAACCGGCATATTCTCCACACATGAGCACTAGCGAAAATCCCACCGTCGTCTTGCCTCCCATTCCCGCCAAACGCTATTTCACAATAGGCGAAGTCAGCGAATTGTGCTGCGTCAAACCGCATGTGCTGCGCTACTGGGAGCAAGAATTCACGCAGCTCAAGCCTGTGAAGCGGCGGGGCAACCGTCGCTACTATCAGCACCATGAAGTGCTGCTGATCAGGCGTATACGCAATCTGTTGTACGAGCAGGGCTTCACCATCAGCGGGGCGCGAAACCGGCTGGGCGACCTGGCCGATGTACCGCATGACCAGGAAGCGGCGGTACGCCTGACCGGTCCGGAGCTGCAAGCACTGCGTAACGACCTGGACGAGGTCAGCCGCATGCTGGCCGAGGCATTGGAACGGCCCGCGGCGTCCGCGCGGCAGGGCGACATTCCGCTTTCCTGATGGCCAGCATTGCAGGCTGCACCGGGGATACGTTGCGTGCCCGGGCGTTGACCGCTTTGCTGCTTGCCGATCCTGCTGCAAAAGTAGCTGCCGTAGCCGATTTGGCCGATACGCCGGCGGTCGCTGCGGGCGACTCTGTCTCGGCTCTGGTTCTCGCCATGCCTGAAGGTCCTGCGCCTTTCGGAAGCATGCGGGAAGACCAGATACTCGCCGCCATACCGGGCCGGCCGGCCAGGCCACAATTGGTGCATCCCCAGCATGTCAAGCAGCGCGCCATGGGTACGCCCGAAGGCAGGGCGGCGCTGATCCATTCATTGGCGCACATTGAATTCAATGCCATCAACCTGGCATTGGACATTATTTGGCGTTATGCCGGCATGCCCGAAGACTTTTATCGCGACTGGGCGCGTGTGGCCTCAGAGGAAGCCCTGCATTATTCCATGTTAAGTGCCCATTTGAAGACGCTGGGCTGGGCGTACGGAGATATGCCGGCGCACGATGGCTTATGGGAAATGGCCGAACGTACGGCAGGCGATTTGCTGGCCCGGTTGGCGCTTGTGCCACGTACCCTGGAAGCCAGAGGTCTGGATGCTTCGCCGCTGGTTCGCGACAAGCTGGCTGCGGCCGGCGATAGCGCCGCCGCAGCGATCATCGACATCATCCTGCATGACGAAATCGGGCATGTTGCCATCGGCAACCATTGGTATCGCTACCTATGCCAGGCCAGGAGCCTGGATCCGATCGCCGAATTCCCGAAGCTCGCGGCACAGTATCGTGCACCACGCATGCGCGGCCCATTCAATTTGTCCGCTCGCCGGGCCGCCGGTTTCACCGAGGCCGAATTGCAGGCGCTGCAGGAACGGGCCGCCGGGCCCTGAGCCTGCCTTACTGCGTGCTTGGCCCCGCCTGGGCTTCCGCCTGCGGCGGCGCAGGCGGAGTGCCAAAAGTCACTGTCCGTCCTATGAATAATATCGGGCCGGTGGGGCTGCCATTGGGCGAGCCTCCCGCGGGCTCGAGCGTCATTTCAAAGATTTGATCTGGCGCCAGTTCCCCCATCAGGGAGGCGGGTACTGTCACTGGTTGGTTGGGATCGATCAGGCCCAGCGACCTGGGCTGAGGCAGGCTCTTGTTATGTGTCCATAACTGGACCGAGGCGTCCGCGGCGATGTCGCTGCGCACCTGTGGTTGCATCAGGATATTACGTTGCGGGTCGATCGTGACGACCCATCCCGGCGTCGAACTTTGGCCGGGGGCTTGCAATATGGCCGCTTGGGTGGGCGCCACCTGGACGATGGTGACGGGCGGCTCGACCGGCTTGGCGGGCATCACGGCCAAGGCCAGCGCAATGGCGGCAAAAAGCGCACTGGCGATGCGCCACGCCCAGATATTGCCACCCGCGGCAGCAGACGAGTCGCTTTTCGGGCGTGCGCGTGGCGACTGCCCATGGCGATCAGCCGAAGCGCGTATCTCGCCCTGGATGAGCGGCTCGGTAGCACCGCTTGCAGGCACAGCTTGAGCGCTGGCCGATGCCGTGGAGATCGGGGCGCTTGTTCGCGCGCGTCGGTCACCATGCGTTGTTTCGGGTAGTGTGGTTGTCGCCCCTGCATTGCCAGTCGCCGCAGAGGCCGGTGACGCAGCGGTCGGTGACGCGGTTGATGCCGTGTGACCCGATGCTGCGGCAGCCGTCGCTGCGGCAGCCGATGCTGCGGCAGTCGTCGCCGCTGCAGTGGTCGCTGCTCCGGCGTTCGGCCCCGGGACAGTCCCCGCGCCCTGCTGCGATGGCCGATGGGCGGCAATGGCTGCGCCTGAACTCGCGCCAGCGGACTGGGCGGAGCTATGCGTAGCACCCGCGACGGTGGCATGGGCGGCATGTGCCGCCTTTGCGGTGTTCGACCGCACGGAGCGTGATGGCTGGGCGGTGGAGGCGCCCGCGTTGCTTGCCGGCGCGGGCGTATCCACTGCCGGCTTGCGATATAGGCTGGACAGCGCAGGGGTGGTGTCATGCCCCAAAGTGGTCTGAATGCGCTGCAACAGCAAGGGCGAGGGATCGACCGGAGGCAGCAGGTCAGTCAGCGCCAACAGGCTGTTCTCCCAAGCCAGCGCCGTGGCGACGGCTTCTTCTTCCCTGCCGAGCAGGCCGTGTACATGCGCGGTTTCCTGGCGGTTGAGCAGCCCCAGGGTATATTCAGCAAGAAGAATCTTCTGTTCGAGGTGTTGCGTACTGCTCATGCTGGATGCCGCTCCGCGATCTGGCCCAGGCCTGCTTGCAATTGAGCCCTGATGCGGGTTTCCGGCAGGTTCAGGCGGGCGGACATTTGCTCGTAGGTGCAACCATTGTAAAAAGCCATGAGCAGCGGCTTGCGCTGCGATTCGTCCAGCCCTGCAATGGCCCCCACCAGGTCTTCATTCCCGGTCTCTTTATCGAGGTCGGGCAGGGGATCGGCCCAGCGGCTGTTGCCGGCTGCCGAGCCGCCAGGCTGGCGCAGGCGGGCGAGCGCCCGATAACGCAGAATGCTATACATCCATGCCCGGCCGGTGCTCAATTGCCTATCGTAGCCATCGGCATTTTTCCAGATCAATACGAAGGCGTCGCGCACGAGCTCCTCGGCGGCCGCGCGCTGGCCCAGCATCTTGAGCGACAAAGCCAGCATGTGCGGAGCTTCGTGCCGGTACAGCGTCTGAAAGGCGTGCTCGTCGCCCTGCGCGCAGGCGAGCAGGGCGGCATCGTGATCGAAAGGGGACATAGCCATACATTCTCCGTTTTATCCCTGGCGGGCACGTTATTGTATTAGCTGCGGGCATGGCCTGCCGGTACAACGGATGCGATGGCGTAACAGATTTTGGCCAACCGGCGCCATGCGGCGGCGCCGACCTGGTACAGCAAGCGCGTCACGACGGTTCTATGCCCGCCTTCTTGATGATGGCGCCCCATTTCTCGGTTTCCGCCTTCTGAAAGTCAGCCAGTTCAGACGGCGACGATGTCGCTGGCTGTGTACCTGTCTGGGTGTAGAACTGCTGAGCCGCGCTGCGCTGGGTGGCATTCACGAGCAGGTCATGCAGTTTGGAGACGATGGCATCGGGTGTGCGGGCCGGGACGTAGGCGCCAAACCAGTACCCCATTTCGTAGCCGGGCACGCCGGCTTTAGCAATGGTGGGCACATCGGGAGCCAGTGCCGATGGTTTGACCGTCGTGACCCCCAATGCGCGCAGCTTCTGCGATTGAACTTGGGGCAGGCCCGTAGCCATGTCGGCCATCATCATGTCGATCTGCCCGCCGAGCAGGTCAGTAATCGCCAACGGATTGCTCTTGTAAGGGACATGCAGCAGCTGGACATCGGCCATCTGCTGGAAGAGTTCCCCCGCAACCCGGCTGCTTGAGCTGCCGCTGCCGAAGCTCAGTTTTCCAGGATTCTCTTTGGCAAGCTTGATGAAGTCCGCTACGGTCTTGGCGGGTGATGAGGGGTTGACCACCATTATCTGGCCGCCGGTGCCCAGTAGTGTGACGGGTTTGAAATCCTTAACTGGATCGTAGCTGAGCTTCTTGTATAGATGCGGGTTGGCCGATTGCGATGTATTGGTGGTGATCAGCACACGATAGCCGTCGGGATCGGCCCGGGCGACTTCACTGGCTCCGATCATTGCGCTGGCGCCCGGCTTGTTTTCGATGACTACGGCTTGGCCGGTCTGTTCGGTCACACCTTGACCCAGGGCGCGGGCTAGTTGATCTGTAGCGCTGCCCGGGCCAAACGGCACGACAAAAGTGATGACCCGGTTGGGATATTCGTTGGACTGGGCGTGGGCAGCCAGTGGCATGCACAAGGCCAACGCAGCGGCCAGGGTGGTTTTTCCAAGAGTTGGGAACACGGGCGAGTCTCCTTTTATAGATTATCAGGATGAAGGGAAAATATCGGGTAAGGTGGCCGCCAGGCGGCGGTTCACACGAACGGGAAAGTCCAGCAAATAGAAGGACAGCGCTTTCCCATGCGTATCCAGGTTCAGGGCATCATTCACGCCGCCGTCCAGAACGCCTTCGATCACCAGGTTCATCGAGGCGATGGATTCAATCAGATACCGGCGCACACATGCAGGCTTGCGCGACGCGAACCATGACGCCAGCGCGGGCTCGGTCAATTGTTCTTTCAGGATGGGAAAGTATTCCGGCTTCCAGGCGATGACGCTGATATTCGAGATATCGCCTTTGTCCCCAGTTCGGCCATGCGCCAGACGGTACAAAGGTACTTTAATAGTGTCTTCTTTAATGGCCATGGCATCAGTCCAGAAAGGCCCATTGGGCGGGCGCAAGATCACGAGGCACGTAGCCTGACACGCTATTGAGCCGCGGGCGCAGGGATGTCCGCACGCCCCCGCCGCCTGCGGGCCCGCAGGTATACAGGGCTGTGACCTCACGCAAGACCAGTTGCGCAATGTCCCGCTGCGGATGGGCTGCCGCAATGCGCAAGCGCACGTCGCGTGCCTTGCCTGCCGGATGACTGCGCAAGTAATCGCCATCGTCGTCGCCGAAGACACTGATGGCTCCGATCAGGTCCACACGCAATTTCAAGCGATCACCTATGCGCTTCTGTATCGTCTGGGCCGCCAGCCGCGCGCGGGCCTCGGCCTGGATACCGGCGTAGGAGATTTCGGCTTCGCTCAGCCAGCCCCCGTGATAGCAGATATTGACTTTGAGCGTATCCGGTCGGGCATGCCCCGTGATGCAATCGACCGCG
>JAEWEH010000246.1 GCA_023389535.1 Pseudomonadota bacterium | reverse complement strand
GTTCCAGGGTGATGGCCTTGGCGGCGCTGGAAGTCAGTTCGGCCAGCGGGTGGTCCGGGCGCACGACAATGGTGTGCTCCCATGAATACACCGGCAAGGCGGCCAGCCCGGGAGTCAGCGCAAGCGTTTCAGTGGCGATGGCGACATCGGCCTGTTCATGCAGCACCATTCTTGCCAAGTGGGGCGGGTTGCCTTCGGCCAGCGACACGCGCACCTTG
This sequence comes from Pseudomonadota bacterium, assembly GCA_023389535.1. Lineage (GTDB taxonomy): Bacteria > Pseudomonadota > Gammaproteobacteria > Burkholderiales > Burkholderiaceae_B > UBA6240. The sequence goes on along the minus strand of JAEWEH010000246.1, from coordinate 8,710 downwards.
GGAAAACGCTTTCTGAAGGCGGGTATCACCTTGGGCAAGATATAGCGCGCTTGAGCGTGGGTGCAGGCGATGGTCAGTCCGCCTTCGTCGCGCTTGGCAAATTCATCGCTGACTTTCTTCAGGTTGTCCACTTCGCGCATGATGCGGTCGATGACTTGGGCGACCACGTGCCCCGGCTTGGTCAGGCCTTTGATGCGCTTGCCATGGCGCTCGAAAATCTTCACGCCCAGTTCGTCTTCGAATTCGATGATGGCTTTGGACACCCCCGGCTGCGAGGTATAAAGCGTGCGCGCCGCGTCCGTCAGATTGAAGTTGCGCCTAATCGTTTCCCGGACGAAGCGAAATTGCTGAAGATTCATAAAAAAAATGGCCCCTTAAGAAGAGCCATTATATGTAATAAAGAAATAAAAATATATGCTTTATAGTTATAAGCTTACTTCATGGCTATAGTGGTGTTGACGCCCGAAGCATGGGCGACCCAGCGAGCGGTAACTGTCTTGGTCTGCGTCCAGAAGTGCACGGCTTGCTTGCCATTGGGCCCCAGGTCGCCCAGTTTGGACGCGCGCGACCCCGTGAAGCTGAACCATGCGACGGGCACCGGTATCGGGATGTTGATCCCTATCTGTCCCACGTCGATATGGTTCTGGAAGTAGCGCGCCGCGCCGCCGTCTTGCGTAAATACGGCCACGCCGTTGCCATTGGGATTACGGTTGATGAATTCCACCGCCTCCTCAAGGGTGTCCACGCCCACCACGCACAACACCGGGCCGAAGATCTCTTCGCGGTAGATGTCCATGTCGGCCTTCACGCCGTTGAAAATCGTGGGGCCTACGAAATTGCCTTTTTCATAGCCCGGGACAGTCAGCTTGCGGCCATCCAGGACCAGTTCCGCACCTTCGTCCACGCCACGCCCGATCAAGCTTTCGACCCGCTGCTTGGCTTTGGCGGATACCAGCGGCCCAAGGTCCGCATCAGCGGCGCTGCCGATGTTGACCTTGAGTTTTTTCGCGCGCTCCACGAATTCCGGCAGCCATTCGCGCGCTTCGCCCACCAGAACCGCCACTGACGTTGCCATGCAGCGTTGGCCGGCCGCCCCAAAGGCGGCGCCCACCAATTGATTCAGGGCGACTTCGCGATCCGCATCGGGCAGAATCACGCAATGATTCTTGGCGCCCATCATCGCCTGGCAGCGCTTTCCGGCGTTGGATGCACGGCGATAGATTTCGGTACCCACATGGGTCGAGCCGATAAACGAGATGGCCTTGATGTCCGGGTGCTCGCACAAACCGTTGGCCACGTCAGGGCCGCCATGCACCACATTCAGCACACCCGGCGGCAGCCCGGCTTCCAGGGCCAGCTTGGCCAACATCAGCGACGAACTGGGGTCCTGCTCGGACGGCTTCAGTATGAAGGCGTTACCCGCCGAGATGGCCATGGGAAACATGAAGCACGGCAGCATGACCGGAAAGTTGAAGGCCGTAATGCCCGCGCAGACGCCCAGCGGCTGTATCAAGGTATAGACGTCGATGCCCGTCGCCGCGTTTTCGGCATACTCGCCCAACTGCAGCGACGCCATGGCGCAGGCGTGTTCAATGACTTCAAGCCCCCGCGCTACTTCGCCCTCGGCATCCGGCAAGGTCTTGCCATGCTCGAGCGAGATGGACTTGGCTATGGCCTTGGTGTTGTCACGCACGAGCTTCTGAAGGTTCAGCATGACCCGTGTACGCGCGGCTTGGCTGGTATTGCGCCATTGCTGAAAAGCGCGCTTGGAATCAGCCACCGCCATGTCCAGCTCTTCACGCGTGGCGAAGGGCACTTGCGCCACGACCTCTTGCGTCGCGGGGTTGATGACATCGCGCCATTCAGTCGTGTTCGACTGCACGAGCTGGCCGCCTATCAATAAAGGGATGCGTGGAACTGCACTCATTAAAGTCTCCTTGGCGCGCTCTGCGCGCGTGTTACGGCCCGCGGCGCCCGCTATCCGCAAGCGGGACTGACGCAGGCCTGTGATCAGCTCTTGTTTTCCACCAATGGGCATGTCGACCTGGACAATGGCTGGAAGGCCTGGTCCGCCGGTATGGTGGCCACCAGCTTGGACAGGTCCCACTCGCCTGTGGACTCGTCCGGTTTCTTGACTTCATACAGGTACATGTCGTGGATCACCCGGCCGTCGGGACGTATGGACGCATTGCGCATCACTGCGTCCTTGATCGGGATGTCGCGCATTTTGTCGGCCACGACCTTGCCATCGGTGGACTGCGCGGCGGCGACCGCCTTCAGATAATGCAGCACGCTGGAGTACACGCCGGCATGTGTCATCGTCGGTTTGAGGCCGCCGAAAGCCTGTGCATAGCGATCCGACCAGCGCCGGGTATCATCGTCGAAATCCCAATAAAAGCCGTCCACGTAGGTCAGGCCCTGAGCGTTCTGCAGGCCGAGCGCGCGCAGGTCGCTCAGGAAGATCAGCAAGGACGCCAGGCGTTGCCCGCCGGCCACGATGCCGAACTCGCGGGCCTGCTTGATGGCATTGACCACATCACTGCCGCTATTGGCCAGCGCCACCACCTGCGCCTTGGAACTTTGCGCCTGCAGCAAGTAAGAAGCAAAATCCGGCACATTCAGGGGATGCAACACGGACCCGACTACTGTTCCGCCCAATTGCTTGACCATGTCCGCCGCGCCCTTTTCCAGCGAGTGTCCGAACGCATAATCGACGGTAATGAAAAACCATGATTTGCCACCCTTGTCGATCATGGCCTGCACGCCGCCAATGGATTGCGAATATACGTCGAACATCCAGTGGAAACCGACTGGCGAACAGCTTTTATTGGTCAGGTCCGTGGTGGCTGGGCCGGAGAACATGACGACCTTGTTCTTCTCTTTGGCGATGGCTTGAACGGCCAGCGCGACGGCTGAATTGGTCAGGTCGGCGATAGCGCTGACGCCATCCCGATCGAACCATTCGCGCGCCTTGGCGGCGCCCACGTCCGCCTTGTTCTGGTTATCTGCCGACACCACCTCGATGTCCATGCCCTTGCATTCGGCCTTCAGGCAGTCCTCGACCGCCAGCTTGGCCGCGGCCACCGATCCCGCACCGCCCATGGCGGCATAGGTGCCGGACATGTCCGTCAGTATGCCGATCTTTACGGGAGGCGCCTTGGCCACCGCCATGCCGCCCCAGCCCATGCATACGCTTGCCGCCACTGCCAGTGTCAATCTGTTCATGGTTCAAGTCTCCGTTATCGTTCTGTAGTCGGTACCACGCAAAGGCCCGCTGGCCAACCGGAAATCAGGCGTTCGCCGGTTCAGTGTAGTTGTCTAAAAAAGTTATTTCCATGACAATATTTGCACATTCAATGCTTAAAAATGCACAAGACGACCATGCTCGATTGGGATGGACTGCGTTACTTTCTGGAAGTAGCCCGCTGCCAGCGGGTCAGTGCGGCGGCGCAGCGCCTGGGCGTGCGCCACAGCACCGTATCGCGGCGTATTCACGCCCTGGAAAGTGAGTTGGACACCCTGCTGTTCGACAAGTCCAAATCCGCCGGCTATACGCTCACGGAAGACGGCATACGCTTCTTGACCTACGCCGAACAGGTGGAAAGTACGCTGCTTACCGCCCGCGAACAGATATCGGGCCAATCCGGGGCTTTGTCGGGACACTTGCGGGTGGGTTCGACCGAAGGCTTGGGCAATTATGTCCTGGCTCCCTTGATGGCCGACTTCCAGCGCCGCTATCCGTCCATCACGCTGGACATCATGCCGGTGCCCCGCTTCATCAGCCTGTCCAAGCGCGAAGCCGACATCGTCATCGCCCTGGAACGGCCGCAGCGCGGGCCGTATTTATGCACCAAGCTGGTGGATTACTCATTGAAGCTCTATGGTTCCACGGCCTATTTGGCCAGCGTTGCGCCCATCCGCAGCACGGGCGACCTGGCGGCCCATAGTTTTATTGGCTATGTGGAAGAATTGCTCTTCAGCGACCACCTGCGCTATCTAGACGACATCGTCGCCACCCAGCGCGTCATCTTCAAAAGCACCAGCGTCATTGCGCAGTACCACGCCGCCCTGCAGGGGCGTTCACTGGCGGTCCTGCCCTGCTTCATGGCCGCGCAGGACCCACGCCTGCAAGCGGTGCTGGATGACGAAATTCTGATTACGCGCAGCTTCTGGATGTACTGCCACGAAGACTTGCGCCATTCGGCGCGCGTCATGACGCTGTGGGACTTCCTGAAGCAGGCCGTCCAGTTGAATACCCCTTTGCTGCGCGGGGAATCCGGCGTACTGCAGTATCCGCCGTGATCAGGCCGGTGCAGCGCGGGGCGGCTTGGGCGCCTTGACCCGAAGCTTGCGCCACATCATGTAGACCATCAGGCCGGTGAACAGCGCGTGCACCAGCCACAAGCCGAGGTTGAAGCCCAGCTGCCCATTGCCTATCCAGCCGCGCGACAGGTTGATCAGATTCATATAAAGCAGGCCCACCAGGCCGGCGATAAGGAAGTCACCCGAACGCCCCAGGCGCGGATTGACCGCCCCCAGCGGAATAGCGAGCAAAGCCAGGTTCAGCGCCGCCAGAGGCAGCGCCACACGCCACATGATTTGCGAACGCGCTTCGTTGGTATTGTCGGCAAACAGCTGCAAGGTAGGCCGGGCCTTCATTTCGCTTTCGGCCTGCAGCCTGACGGCTTCAGGCGTCGTGGCGTCGGACTTGCTTTCCAGCCGGAAACCATAGCGATCAAAATCGATCATGCGAAAATCCGGTTGCCCGGGCTTCAGGTCATAACGATGCCCGGCACTGAGCACCAGGAAACGGTCGCCATTTTTCTCAGTCTGGATACGCGCGCTTTCCGCAGTAATGACACTCAGCCATTCCGGGTCAATGACCCGTGCGATCACATTGCCCATCTCTTCGTCGGGACTGGCGGGCTCTTCGGCAAAGAATACCCGCGCACCGTTTTCCGTTTCGATGAACTGGCCGGCCGTGACTTTGGAAAGATCCGAGCGCTGCTCGTAGCGCTGTCGATATTCGCTGATCTGGCGGTAGGCCCACGGAGAGGCCAGCAGCGTCAGCACGGCGATGATCACCGCCACCGGCACCGCGCAGCGCAAGATGGGCCCCACCCAGTCCTTCAGCGACAGGCCGCTGGCGAACCATACGACCATTTCCGATTCCCGGAAGTTGCGCGTCACCGTGGTCAGCACGGCGATGAACAAGGACACGGCCAGAATGACGGGCAAGGCCGTGATGCTGGAAAACGTCGCAAGCCCGAACACGACATCCGCGCCTATGGTTCCGTTGGCTGCTTCCCCGAGCAAGCGCACCAGCAGCACGCTGAGCCAGACAATCAGCAGCGTGGAGAACACGACGCCGGCGTGACTCATGATTTCGGAGACTACGGAACGTTTGAATAGTGACATGAGAGAATATGCGGGATAATCGGCAGCATCCTATGGACACTTTCGGGAAATTCGAATGGAATTTAGCACACAGACTTCTGCTTCCTTGCATCAGATCAAAACCGCGGCGCTCGCCGTCGGCGTATTCACCGACGGCATCCTCAGCCCAGCGGCCGATGTCATCGACAGGGCGGCCAATGGGGCGCTGCGCGCCGTACTGAAGTCCGAGTTCAAAGCCAAGGCCAACAGCCATCTGGTGCTAAGAAATCTGCCCGGCGTGGTGGCACAGCGCATTATTTTAATCGGCCTGGGCAAACAGGAAAGCTATAACGCCGCAACCCATGCCGGGGCCGAACTGGCCTTCGCCAACTACTGCATCGAAGCCCAACTGGCCGAAGGCGTATCCGCACTGTCCTCGGTCGAATGCCCAGACACCACATTGCGCAACCGTTGCCGCGCTGCTGCGTCTGCAGCGGGCCGCGCTTCGTATCGCTATGGCGCCACCCTCGGCAAAGACGCCCCTCCCCCGCCCAAGCTGAAAAAGCTGGCGTTATGGGTGGAACGCAGCAAGGCGACCGAAGCCCAGAACGGCATGCGCGAAGGCAAAGCCATCGCCAACGGCATGAATCTTACCCGTCTGCTGGGCGACCTGCCCGGCAATATCTGCACGCCCACCTATCTGGGCGAAACCGCCAAGAAATTGGCCAAGGAATTCAAGAGCCTGAAAGTCGAGGTCTTGGGGCGCAAGCAGATCGAAGCCCTGAAGATGGGCTCTTTCCTGTCGGTGGCCCGCGGCTCGTACGAAGAGCCCGTCTTCATCGTCGCCAGGCACACTCCGGCCGGCGCGCGCACCGCATCGAAGAACCGCAAGCCGCCTATCGTGCTGGTCGGCAAGGGCATCACCTTCGACGCGGGCGGGATTTCCCTGAAGCCCGCCGCCAACATGGACGAAATGAAGTACGACATGTGCGGCGCGGGCAGCGTGCTGGGAACCCTGCGGGCCGTGGCCGAACTGGAACTGGACCGCGAAGTCATCGGCCTGATTCCGTCGTGCGAGAACCTGCCCAGCGGCCGCGCCAACAAGCCGGGGGATGTCGTCACCAGCATGTCCGGGCAGACCATCGAAATCCTCAACACCGACGCCGAGGGCCGCCTGGTGCTGTGCGACGCCCTGACCTACGCCGAGCGGTTCAAGCCTGCCGCAGTCATCGATATCGCCACGCTGACGGGCGCTTGCGTTGTCGCCCTGGGCCACGTCAATACCGGCCTGTTCAGCAAGGACGACGCGTTGGCGGCCAGCCTGCTGCAGGCGGGACGCGAAGCCAACGATACCGCGTGGCGCATGCCTCTGGAAGACGCCTACCAGGAACAGCTGCGTTCCAACTTCGCCGACATGGCCAATATCGGCGGTCCCCCGGCCGGGTCCGTGACGGCCGCCTGCTTCTTGTCGCGCTTTACGTCGGCTTACCCCTGGGCGCACCTGGACATCGCCGGCACGGCGTGGCGCAGCGGCAAAGACAAAGGCGCTTCTGGCCGCCCGGTGCCGCTGCTGGTCAGTTATCTGCTGGCGCAAGCCTAGGGCCCGCCATGCTGCTCACAGCTACCAGCTTGCTCCCGCCCGGGCGGTTTGCCGCCGCCCGCTGCGGCACATGACCATGTCCAGGGTGGATTTCGCGTTCGGCGCGGCCGACCGGCTGCGAATGGCCTGCCAGGTCGTCCATAAGCATTATCTGGCCGGGCGGCCGCTGCTGGTCTATACGCGTGACACAAAACGGCTGGAAAAATTCGATCGCCTGCTGTGGGGTTACGAGGCCACGGCCTTCGTGCCGCATGTAGCGGCGGACGACCCGCTGGCCGACCGTACGCCCGTGCTGCTCGCCACAGCGGCGCCACTGCCGATGCCTTTGCCGGGGGCCGCCCTACCGGCCTGGCTGGTCAATCTGGATTTGGACTGCCCGCCCGAGGCCGAACGCTTCGAACGCATACTGGAAATTGTGTCGGATCATGATCAGGACAAGCAAGCGGCCCGGGAACGCTGGCGGCAATACCAGGCCGCCGGCCACACTTTGCACGCACACGACGTATCGGGCCGGACGCCGAAGCGCCCCTCTTGAAACAAGTCGGTTGAACCAATCCTGAACAAAACAGCTCCAATACTTCAATAGCGATCAAAGAAGACTTGATTGTTCAGTTATTTGTAAGTTAACCTAAGCTTCGAAGCATGCTGACCGTCTGCGTTTGCCGGCGTGGATGCTGCCGGGGCGAGGCGCGGACCGCGTTGCCAGCCCTGCGGGATACATTGCAGGCGCCACCGGCGCCTCCTTACCCGTTAACATATTGCTTATCCGGCTTCTTGCAAGCCTCATCACCAAAGGACAAGACATGAACGACTTCCGTCAACACGTACCGGCCCCGGGATACGGCGCCGAGTCGCAGCTGGCGCGCAATCGCGTCCTGCGTAATACCTACTGGCTGCTGGCCTTATCGTTGGTTCCGACTGTGCTGGGGGCCATGGTGGGGCTGTACAGCGGTATCAATCAATTCATGGGCGCCAGCCCCGGCATGAGCGCCATTGTCTTTCTGGCAGGCGCCTTCGGCCTGATGTTCCTGATCGAACGCAATAAGAACAGTTCCCTGGGTGTCGCGCTGCTGCTGGCCTTTACGTTCTTCATGGGGATCATGTTGTCGCGGCTGCTGGGGCATGTGTTGGGGCTGGGCAATGGTTCGCAGCTAATCATGCTGGCTTTTGGCGGCACCGCAGTGGTGTTCGGGGCGATGGCCAGCGTAGCCAGCACGAGCAAGCGGGATTTCTCGACGATGCACAAGTTTTTGTTCATCGGCGTGGTGATTCTTATCGTGGCATCGCTGGCCAATATCTTTCTGCAGTTGCCGGCTTTGATGCTGACGATTTCGGTGATGGCGATCGCGATTTTCTCGGCTTTGCTGCTGGTGGATTTGCAGCGCATCATTAACGGCGGCGAGACGAATTATGTGTCGGCGACGTTGGCGGTTTACCTTGATCTGTACAATATTTTCGCCAATCTGTTGATGCTGTTGGGGATTTTTGGCGGCGATCGGGAATAACTCGGTTTGGTTACGCGGTCGGCCGGGAGGTTGGCCGCGTAATTCGGATTTGACCTAAGCACCGAGCTCTTGCGAGACGGTGCTTTGTTTTTTTCCGATGCGTGCCGGATGCTTGTAACGCTGCTGGGCTCTTCTGACGCGTGCCGGGTATTTGTAGCGCTGTTGGGCTCTTCTGACGCGTGCCGGGTGGCGGGGCCGGGCCTTGCTCCTCGTGGCCGGTCCGGCGCCC
>JAEWEH010000081.1 GCA_023389535.1 Pseudomonadota bacterium | reverse complement strand
GCTTCCGACCAGGATTCCCACACCTGCTTATTGACCACGAACACCAGCGGATCGGCGACATAATTCCAGAGCGTCAGGTATTTCTGCGCCACGTCGTAGAGCTTGGCGCCGGCATAGATGGACAGCGGGTTTTCCTGGCCGTCGACCGCGCCGGTCGCCAGCGCGGGCTGCGCATCGGCCCAGCTCATTTGCGTCGGGTTGGCGCCCAGGGCGGTAAAGGTATCGATGTAGAGTGGCGAGCCCACCACACGCAGCTTCATGCCTTTCAGGTCTTCCGGCATCTTGACTTCATGTTTGGAATTGCTGAGCTGACGATAGCCATTCTCGCCCCAGGCCAGCGGCACCACACCGGCTTTTTCGATGTCCTTGAACAAGGCCTTGCCGACTTCGCCATGGATAAGGGCATCGATGGCGGCATAGTCCGGCATCAGGAAGGGCAGCGAGAACAGGTTCAATTGCTTGACCTGGGGCGACCAGTTGATGGTCGAGCCGATGGCCATGTCGATCAAGCCCTGGCGGATGGCGGTGAATTCGCGCGTCTGGTCGCCCTGGACCAGCGATGTGCCGGGGTAGATCTTGATATTGATGCGCCCATCGGTGCGTTCGCGCACCAGCTTGGACCAGATCTCGGCGCCCTGGCCCCAGGGGAAGGTGGTGCCGACGACGATGGACAGTTTGTATTCGGATTTGTAGTTTGCGGCGTAAGCCGTGGTGCTGGCGGTCAGCGCCGCCGCTGAGCAGGCGATGGCAGCCAGGATGTGGCGAATTTTCATGGGGTAAGTCTCCTCTTAGTTTCAAAAGCCCAGGTAGCGGGGCAGCCATAAAGCCAATTCGGGAAATACGATGACCAGCACCAGCACAAAGAACATCGAGATCAGCAGCCAGATTACCCAGCGCACGGTGCTTTCCATGGGGACGCGCGCGATGCGGCAGGACACCATCAGGTTCACCGCCAGGGGCGGCGTGAACTGCCCTAGCGCGACTTTCAAAGTCAGCAGTACGCCGAACCAGACCGGATCCCAGCCATAGGCATTGGCGATGGGCAGCAACAGCGGTACGAAAATCAGGAAAATGGAGATGCCGTCCAGGAACATGCCCAGTGTCATCAACAGCACAATCAGCAACGTCAGTACGCCGTACTCGCCCAGGCCGGAATTGACGATGGCGTGGGTGATGGGGTCGATGACGCTAAGCGTGGACAAGGCCCAGGCAAAAATGCCGGCCAGCGTGACGACCAGCATGATCACCGCGGACAATTCGGCCGCTTCGCGCAGAATGGGAAAAAGATCGCGGAACTTGATGGTGCGATGCACCGCCATGCCGACGAACAGGCCATAGAAAACCGCCACCACGGCGGCCTCGGTCGGCGTGAAAAAGCCCATGCGCATGCCGCCCAGTATCAGCACCGGCGCGATCAGCCCCCAGGCGGCTTCGCGCAGGCTGGCCCAGAATGGGGGGCGCGGCAGGCTGCGTTCCAGTTGGCCCATATTGTGGCGCCGCGACAGCCACACCGCGGGCGCAATCAAGGCGATGCCGGCGAGTATGCCAGGGATCATGCCAGCGGCGAACAGCGCCGGCACCGATGCCTGCGGGACCAGGATGGAATAGACAATGAACGCGATGGACGGCGGAATAAGGATGTCGGTGGCCGCGCCGGCAGCGACCACGCTGGCGGAAAAAGGCGCCGGGTAGCCGGCCTGTTTCATGGCGCTGATCATGACCGCGCCGACTGCGGCAGCGCAGGCTGGGCCGGACCCCGAAATGCCCCCGAGGAACATGGCGACGGCGATGGTTACCAGCGGCAGCATGCCCGGCCCGCGGCCCACGATGGAAACGGCGAAACTGACCAGCCTGCTGGCGACGCCGGAGCGATCGAAGATCGACCCCACCAGGACAAACATCGGAATGGCCAGCAATGGATATTTGGCCAGTCCCGCATAAAAGTTCTGCGGCACCGCCAAGAGGCCAAACCACTGCGTATCCAGGTTGGACAGCACGATGGCCAGGGTTCCGGCCACGCCCAGCGCCACCCCCACGGGCATGCCGATGACCATCAATACGATGAATACAATGAAAAGCGCCGTGACGATCATGCCGCGCCCCGCAACAGCCGGCGCAAAATGCCGGCTATCCGCAGCGTGATGGCGGCGGACAGCACCGGCATCCAGACGGTATACCACCAGTTGGGAATGCCGATGGCGGGAGAGGTATCGCCCCAGGTGTAGTCGTCAAAAGCCATGCGCGCCGACAGCACGGTCAGCAGAATGAAGAACAGCAGCACGATGACATGCACGGCGATGGCCAGCGCACGCCGCCGCGCCGCCGTCCCGCCGTCGGCGTAAGCTTCGATGCGGATGTGCTGATTGCGCACGAACGCCGTGGCCCCGGCCGTCATGGTCAGGACAATGAGCAGAAAGATCGAGATTTCTTCGGTCCAAGCAAAGGAGCTGTCCGTCATGTAGCGGACCACGACGTTGGCGAAAGTGATCAGCGCCAATCCCGCCATGATCAGCACCGACAGCCAGTCCTCGATGGCCAGGGGTACCTTTACAGGTGGGTCCGCGGTTTCCGGCAGTATGGGTTCGATCGGTTCTTCGGGATGTTCTTGTTGCTGCATGGGAAGGCGGAAAGACTGCGGCAGTCTCGGTCATGGG